>JBAPVZ010000735.1:0-1872 GCA_049283435.1 Candidatus Dormiibacterota bacterium | reverse complement strand
GATTGCGACCAGGTCGCCGAGTCCGGAGACGACCGTCCCGCCGGCGAGCGCGGGGATCAGCGCCATCGCGCAGGAGTAGACGACGAGCGTCACGACGCGAATCGCCAGGTGCGAGTGCAGCGCCCCGGCGAGGAGGTAGGACCAGGCCAGCGCGAGCAGCCCGCTCGCCAGCAGCAGCACCGGCGCCGTCGTCTTCACGCCGCCGCCGAGGAGGCGGCCGACCGAGACCGGGGGCAGGAACGGGAGCTCGCGCATGGCGACGGCGAGAGCGGCGAGCGCGAGGGCGGCGAGTGCGACCAGCGTGAGCGTGCGGAGGGACGGGTCCATGCTTCCGACCGAGATGCGCTTCTCGTGGAACGCATCGCCGAAGCCCGGGGTGGGCCGGTCCGCAACCTCGCGCCGCTCGGTCATCGTGGTGCTGATCCTCCCCTCCCGAGGCCCTCCTCGTCCAGCGCGCTGCGATCGATCTGATCGAGACCCGGCTCGGGATCGGGCTTCTGGTGGCGCCTCCAGGCGGCGAGATTGACGAGGCAGAACGTGATCAGGAGCGGGGCTCCCAGGATCTCGATCCCGGTCGGCGGCCAGAGGTCGCTCTCGAACGCGTCGCCCTGCCCGCGCAGCGAGCCCAGGAAGAGGACCGTGGTCACGAGCATGATCGTGTACCCGAGGTAGAGGAGCACGCGAGTGTGCCGCGGCGCGACGAGTCCGCCGCGGTTCGTCACCGGCTCGCCGGACATCAGCACGTCCCACAGCATTGCGAGCAGCAGCACCAGTCCCTGCAAGACGTCGAACCGCGCGCCGCCGGCCGTCACCGCCGGGAAGACCCAGGAGTAGAGGACGAACAGTCCGCACATGCCGAGGCCGAAAACGAGCAGCAGGCGCAGGACCGGCACCGGCAGCGGACGGCGGCGAAGCTCGGTCACCCCGACCAGTAAGAGCGCGCCGATCATGAACCCGCTGAGCGCGTTCGGCACGCCCAGGCTGAGCGCGATCGCCGCGTTCGGGAAGGGCAGCACGCCAGGCAGGCCGACCGGGCTCGCGAACAGGAAGAGAGCGCAGATGACGAGGAACAGGCCGCCCGTCGCGCGTTCCCCGCGGGCGCGCAGCAGCAGCAGGCCGAGGCCGAGCAGGAGCAGGCTCGCGACTGTGGACGCCAGGAACGTGGTTGCGGGCGACGGTCCCGTCGTGCCGGCCGCCGCGGGACCGGCGCTGGGCAGCAACCCGGGAGCGAGGAGCGCGCCCCAGAGCACGATCGCGCCGATGGCGAGCGCCCAGAACGGGACCCGGGTGCTGAGTGGACGAGGCGACGCGATCCAGCCCCCGAGCAGGACGACCGCGCCCGCCGCGGCGGCGGCCAGCAGCAACCCAGGCTCGAAGCGGGGGCCCAGCGCGTGGCCGGTTCTCGGGAGCAGGAACAGGATGCAGCCGAGCCAGAGGACCGCGACGACGACGAGCGCGACCAGCGGGCCGGTGCGTCCGCCGCGCTCGAGCAGCGACGAGATGCGTCCGCCGACGACCTCCGCCCACTCCGCGAAGTCGGTCCCCGTCAGCAGGAGCGCGGCGATGAAGACGAACTGCAGAACGTCGAGCTGGAGGTAGATGACGTTCAGAGCGACGGACTGCCCGTGGGACAGCGCTGCCAGTCCGTAGACGAGCACCGTCGTGCCGACCGCCCAGCAGAACGTCAACGGGCGCAGGCGGACCCGATGCTGCAGGTGCGGGGCCTGGTAGCGATTCGTCCGGTCCGTGATCCAGAGGCCGGCGGCGACGAGAGGGACGGTGAGCAGCACGACGCAGATGAACGCGCCCGCGACCAGTGAGCCGCGGAGCATCGTGAAGAGCGCGGCGCCGAGCCCGCCGCTGAGGTAGAAC
>JBAPVZ010000734.1:0-10349 GCA_049283435.1 Candidatus Dormiibacterota bacterium | reverse complement strand
CTTCCCGCCGGCGGGTGGTCAGGCGCCGTCCGGGGTTGCCGCCGGCCGGGCGGCGAGCCTGGCGGCGGGGTCCGAGCCACGACGCGAGCGGCGTCCGCGCCCGCCCAATCCACCGGGCCTGGCGGCGTCGGTCGTCACACTCGTGGCGGCGGCCCTTCTGCTCGCGATCGGCATCTTCCCGACGATCTTCTGGACCGTTGACGCGCCGTCGGACATCGTGCTGATGACGACGCTGGCGCTCGTGCTCGACGCGATCGTCTGCACGCGCGCGCTGGCTGCGACGCCGCTGCACGGCGTGCTCCGCTGGCTGCGGCCGCTCCCCCTGACGCTCGCGGCGCTCTTCATGCTCGGGGGCGGCGTCGTGCTCGCGATCCTCGGCTGGCGGGCCGGGGTGACGGCCACGCGCGTCTTCTATCTGGCGTTGTGCGTGATCTGGGTGCTGGCCTGCCCGGCGCTGCTGCTGCTCGCCTTCGGGCTCGTCGGGCAGATGCACCGAGCAACGGCCAGGGACCCGGCGCCGGCGAAGCCTCAGACCACGCCGTAGGCCTCGCGGACCTCGCGCCGCAGCAGCCGCACCAACACCGGGATGCCGGCGAGCACGATCGACCACAGCCCGGCGATGATGACCGCCGACAGCCAGCCCCACCGCGCGCGTGCGCGCAGCCCGTAATAGGCGAGGCCGTGGCCGACGAGCAGCACGGCCGGGATCCCGACCGAGAACGCGATGCGGAGCGCGAGCACGAGCGATGCCTCGCTCGCCGCCACGTGGGTCGATGTGATGTCCTGCATCAGCTGCGACCGTCCTTTCGGTGCGACCGCGAACGCGAGCGAGGACGTCAGCCAGAGTGCCGAAAGAATCGCGCCCGCCGCGTAGATCCAGGGAATGACGCGCACCGTCGCCTCGACGTCCTCCGGGGGGACCTAACGCGAGGGCGCCGGACCGGCCGGCGCGGACGGGGCGGACGGGGCGGCATCGCGCGCCGGTGCGGTGGGCACCGGTGGAGCGGCGGGCGGCAGCCATCGCCCGGTGCCGCAGACGGAGCAGAACCGATCCTCGGCCCGCAGGCGTGTCCCGCACTCGATGCAGTAGGGCAGCACAGCGGGCGGAACGGCCGGCTCGGGTTCCTGGTCGGACATCGTTGACCATTCTGCGCGCGTGTGTGAGCAAGTAGAATCTGACGCTTGACATCGCAAGATGGGGGAGTTACAGTCGGAGCGGCACACGAGATGTCGTAGCTCTCGAAAGAGACCCCTTCTTCGGGCAGGCAGGCGAACCCCGCATCGATGCACTCTACGTCGACGCAATGACTACCCCCCTCGCCTGCCTGCCCCGAGTGGCTCTACCCGAACCGTCGTTGGCCGAGCGTCCGGTAGACTGACTTGCCGAATGGCTCGCAGGACGAAGCGGCGCCCGAGTGGCGCACCTCACCGATCCGCACCACGCCGGCCGGCGCCGAACGCCTCCCCGGGGGCGGCCGGCAGCGCTGACGCGTCCGCGCCACCGGCGGGGCAGCGAAGCGGTGTCGAGATGCAGCTGACCCGAGGGCAGCAGCCGCCGGCGCGGCGTGCCCGCGGTCGCCAGCAGGCGGGCAGGGTGCTGGTGCCCGACGAGAACCCGGCGATCCCGCTCAGCCAGGTGCCGTTCTTCACCGCCGATCTGCTGCGTCTGGCGGTGACGGCAATCGTCATGATCGCGCTGCTGATCGTCGGAGCCAAGCTCGTCATCCCGCTCGCGATGCGCTGAGCGCGTCCCAGCCGCACGCAACTCCCGCCGGCTCCGTGGCGCGGGGACGCGGGCAGCGCGCTCCCGACGAGCTCAGCTCGAGCGGACGGAGCCCCCTCGGGGACTGCCTATAGTGATGCCCGGTGCGAGTCATCCTCTTCACCGGCAAGGGCGGCGTCGGCAAGACCTCGATCGCGGCGGCGACGGCGCTGCGCTGCGCCCGCCGCGGCTACCGGACGCTCGTCATGTCGACCGACCCCGCGCACTCGCTCGGCGACTCGCTGGACCGCGAGATCGGACCGACCGCCGTCCCGATCGAGGAGAACCTGTGGGCGCACGAGGTGTCGGCGCTCCACGAGATGGAGCGGAACTGGGGCCGGCTGCACGAGTACCTGGCCCGCGTCTTCGCGACCCAGGGGCTCGAAGACGTCGTCGCCGAGGAGGTGGCGACCCCGCCCGGCATGGACGAGGTCGCGTCGCTCATGTGGATCAAGCACTACGCCGAGCGGGGTGAGCACGACGTCCTGATCGTCGACTGCGCGCCGACCGGGGAGACGCTGCAGCTCCTCATGTTCCCGGACGCAGCGCGCTGGTGGCTGGACAAGATCTACCCCTGGGAGCGCAAGGCGTTGCGCGTCGCTCGTCCCCTGCTGCAGCCGATGCTCGACATCCCGCTGCCCGGCGACGACGTGATGGCATCGGTCCGCGAGCTGCTGCTCGACCTGGAGGGCATGAAGAAGGTCCTCACCGACAGCGCGGTGACGAGCATGCGGCTCGTGCTGAATCTGGAGAAGATGGTCGTCAAGGAGGCGAAGCGCGCCTACACCTACCTCACCTTGTTCGGCTACGAGACCGACGCGGTCATCGTCAACCGGCGCTTCCCGGCCGGCCTCCAGGACCCGCTGTTCCGGCACTGGCACGAGATCCAGGACGGATACGAGGTCGAGGTGCACCAGTCCTTCGCTCCCCTGCCGATCCTCAACGTGCCCCTGTTCGAGGAGGAGGTCGTCGGCCTGCCGCTGCTGGACCGGATGGCGGAGGCGGTGTACGGCGATCGGGACCCGGCCGCCAAGCTCCACACCGGCCGGCCGCAGGAGATCCGCCGCGTCGGCGACGAATACGTGCTCTCGCTGCCGATTCCGTTCGCGACCAAGGGTGACGTCGCGCTCACCCGCCAGGATGCCGAGCTGTTCGTGACGGTCGGCAACTACAAGCGCGACATCTCGCTGCCGCGGACGCTCGCCAGTCGGGAGACGCGCGGCGCGTCGATGGAGGAGGGCGAGCTGCGCATCCGCTTCGGCGCCGCTGCCAGCTCGAAGCCGGCATGACCCACCCCACGAGCATCCGCAAGCGCCGTCTCGCCGGGGCGCCGGTCGCGGGGGCCGCGGCTGCGGGGGTCGCGAGATGAGCTCGGAAGCGGAGCGGATCGCGGAGCTGATCAGTGACCTCGGCCAGCGCCTCTCGACCGCCTTCGGTGACATGATCCCGCCCGAAGCGAGCCGCCATCTGCACAATGCCCAGCGCGAGGCGCTGACCGCGCTGTTCCTGATCTACGAGGACCAGCTCGGCCGGCGGCCGTCGCGCCCCCCCCGGGGGCCCCATTTCGACGACGACGGGGCGGCCCCCGGCGACGTCGAGGAGGATGCGGACGGGGCCGGCGACGAGGCGCCGCCCCCCGATCGCGGCCGCCCAGCGCGGACCCGGGCTCGACCGAGGGCCACGGTGCGGAGGATCGACGTCGACTGATGATCGGCGATCCGGTCGCGTTCCTGATCGGGGCGCTCTTCCTGGTGCCCGCTGCCGCGCTCGCGATCCCGGCCCATGAGCTGGGGCACGCTTGGGCGGCCGTCTGGATGGGCGACCCCTCGCCGCGGAACCGAGGCTACCTGCGCCCTCGCCTGCGCGCCACGATCGAGCCGATCGGAGCGCTCGCGATCCTGCTCGCCAACGTCGGGTGGGGCCGCGAGGTGCCGATCAACGAGTACCGGCTGCCGCAGGCCGGACGCAAGGTCGTGTGGTGCCTCGGGGGCCCGGTCGCGAACCTGCTGCTCGCGATCCCCTTCGCGCTCGCGATCCGCGTGCAGTGGGCCCAGGGCGTGCTGCCGATGCCGGGCGCGGTGCCGGCGAGCCCGCTCGCCTTCGTCTCCGAGCTGCTCTACGCGGTCGCCTTCCTGAACCTTTCGTTCTTCGCGTTCAACCTGCTGCCGATCCCCGGTCTCGACGGCTGGCGGATCATCGAGGCGCTGTTCCGCAACCGCAACCCGCGCTTCTTCTTCAACGTCGCAGCACGCCGCCAGACGATCTGGATCGTGTGCGCCGCCATCGCGGTGATCGCGCCGTTCCTGCTGCACGTCGACGTGCTCGGCGCGGTCGTCGGCATCTTCTACGAGCCGGCCGCAATCGGCCTCATCGGGCACTGCTCCGGCTACACGACCCTGAACCCTTGTCCGCTCGCGCTCGGGCTCTGAGGCGCGGGGCTGGAGCGCGTAGGGGAGGGCGGATTCGGCCCCTGTTTCCGCAATGCGATAGCGGCTTCGTGTGCCTAGAATTCTACGTGCGATGAAATCGCCGGATCGGTTTCGATGGTTGGCGGCAGGATTCTTCGGAGGAGTGGTTGCCGCCGCTGTGCTGGCCAGGGTCCGGCCGCGTCGCGAAGCGAGGGAGAGCGGATGGGACCGAGCCTTCTATCGCTTCGCCTACCGGGTCGGCTTCACGCCCTGGGATGCCGGGGTACCGGCGGGCAGGCTGGTCGATCTGGTGGAGGGTCCCGCTTCCCTGCGGCCGGGTCGTGCCCTCGACATCGGTTGCGGCACCGGCAACAACGCCATCTACCTGGCTCGGCGTGGCTGGGAGGTCACCGGCATCGATGTGGTCCCGCGCGCGCTGGCCGAAGCGAGGAACAAGGCGAAGGCCAACGCCGTCTCGCCCCGATTCGTCGAGGGGGACGTGACCCGGCTCGGGGACCTGGGAATCGGTGACAACTTCACCCTGCTGGTCGACATCGGCTGCTTTCACGCCCTGCCCGCGGAGATCCGGGACGCCTACGTGGCGGAGGTCACCAGGGTGTCGGCGCCGGGCGCGACGCTCCTGATGATCGGCTTTCCGCGCGGCACCGTTGCCCCGGTGCCGGGCGGCGTGGACGCCGCTGAGATACATGCCCGCTTCCCCCATTGGGAGGTGCAGGAGGCGCGCCGGATGGACCGCGGGGACCTGGAGCACCATCTCGCGGGGCGACGCCCGGTCATCCGCTTCGCGCAGATGTTCAGGCCGTGGCAGTTCCTGCTCACGCGCCGGCCGTGATTGCATGCGGGTCAACCCTTTGATCAGGAGGCGCGATCGATGCCGAATGAATTGTCGACCGACCACGTGCTGGAGGTGCCCGGCGCGCGCTTGCACTACGAAGTCGGCGGCAGCGGCCCGTTGCTGGCGTTGATCGGAGCCCCGATGGACAGCAGCGGGTTCGTGGCCTTGCGCCGGGAGCTCGTCGATTCGTACACCGTCGTCACCTACGACCCGCGGGGCATCTCCCGCAGCACGGTTGCCGATCCGAGCGCGGACGCCCCTCCCGAGCTGCTCGCCGACGACGTTCACCGTCTGCTCGCCGAGCTCACCGACGAGCCCGTGCTCCTGCTCGGCAGCAGCGGCGGCGCGATCACCGGGCTCGCGCTCGCGACCCGCTACCCCGAGCAGGTGCGCACGCTGCTCGCCCACGAGCCGCCGCTGATCGAGCTGCTGCCGGACCGCGAGCGGCTCCGGGTGGCGACCGACGACATCTACGCGACGTTCCAGCGCGATGGTCAGGACGCCGCGATGGCGAAGTTCCTCGCGATGACCGGTCTGTACACGCCGGCCCCGGGCAGCGACGATGCCCCGCCCCCGACGGCTCCCGATTTCGAACCAACACCACGGATGCGCGCGAACACCGAACGCTTCCTCGCCCACATGATCCTGCCCACCACGCGCTACCAACCCGACCTCGCGGCGCTTCGAGCCACCTCGACCCGGATCGTCGTCGGGGGCGGCGCGGCCTCGACGGGCCAGCTCGCCCGCCGCACGGCCGACGCGCTGGCGGCTGCGCTCGGATGCCAGCCCGTCGAGTTCCCCGGCGACCACGGTGGCTTCGGCTCGCATCCGGAGCCGTTCGCGCGCGTCCTCCGCGAGGTGTTCGCGTAGCCGCCGGCGGCCTGACGCGAGCCGAGTCAACCGGTTGGTGAGGCGGTCGCGGCAAACTCGGCGGCGTGCTCACGCGCCCACTGTGTGAACGTCCGCGCCGGGCGCCCGGTGATCGCCGCCACGTCGCCGCTCACGGCCTCCGGGGTCTGGACGAGGCCCGCCCAGTAGTCGAGGGCGCCCCGCGCGGCGCCGGCTGGCAACCCGAACGCGACCAGATCCCTGAGTGCGTCTTCCGGAGCCTGGTCGACGGCGCGCAGCGACCGCCCGATCGCGGCGCCGATCGCCGCGATCTGCGCTGCCTGGGTCAGCGCCTCGGGGCCGGTCAGCGCGTAGTGACGACCCGCGTGGCCGGGCTCGGTGAGTGCGCGCACGGCGACGTCCGCGAGATCGCGCTCGTGGACGAGTGAACGCGCGGCGAGTGGGAACGGGATCGTGATCTCGTCGCCGCGCTGGATCTGTGGCGCCCAGGCCAGCGTGTTGGTCGCGAAACCGCCCGCGCGGAGCAAGGTCCAGCGTGCCGGGGAGGACCGCACGAGCGACTCCAGCCGCTGGTGGAGGTCGGCGATCGGGCCGGCTGCCCGCTCGTCGTCGATCGTCGCCGCGGAGAGGTAGACGAGGCGGCGCCCGCCGCCCGCCAGCGTCGACACCGCGCCCGCAGCGGCTCCCGTCTCCAGCACGGGCCAGAGCAGGAAGGTGCCGTCGACGCCGTCCGCCGCCCGCCTCAATGCCGCCCGATCGGTCACGTCGCCAGCGACGCTCTCGACGCCGGCGACCGGACGCGGATGGCGAGCGAACGCGCGGACCCGGATGCCGCGCGCCCGGAGCCCCTCCACGACGTGGGTCCCGACGTGCCCGGTCGCACCGAGCACGAGGACGGTCGAGGGCGCGTGGTCACTCATCGGGAGGGCCTTCACCCGGAGCCCGGCGGAGGAGGAGATGCACGTCGCCGAACTCGTGCCAGAGATAGCCGCCGGCGAGCGCGGCGCGGTAGCTCGCTTGGAGCAGCTCCGGACCGGCGAGCGCTGCGAGCATCGCCAGGTGCGTCGCCTGGGGTTCGTGCCAGCCGGTCAGGATGCCGTCCACGGCCCGGATCGGACGCTCCGGCGTCACCATCAGGCCGGTCCAGCCGGCTCGGGCGTGTACCTCGCCACCGCCGCCGAGCGCCGACTCGAGCGCTCGGATCACCGTCGTGCCGACGGCCAGGACGCGTCCGCCGCGCCGCCGCGCGAGTCCGATCGCCGCCGCCGTCTCGGCCGGCACCGAGAACCACTCGGGGTAGGGCGGATCGCCGCTTTCCAAAGAGGAGACGCCGCAGTGCAGCGTGATCGTCGCGATCCCGACCCCGCGACCCTGGAGGCGGGCCAGCACCTGGTCCGTCAGCGGGCGGCTCGCACTCGGCATCTCGGCGCTGCCGAGCTCGCGGCCGACCGCGGCCCGGTAGTCGGCGATCGGCCAGCGCTCGCGCATGTAGTCGTACCGAATCGGTTCGCCGTACCGCTCCAGATGGTCGCCGAGCGGCCCTGGCGTGCGGAGGTCGGCGATCCACAGTCGGGAGCGCTCGCGGCCGGCCGGTGGTGCGTGCGGCGGCGCGTTCAGGGGTGCGTGGAGAACCGTCGCCCGCGCGCCGCCGGCGAGCGCGAGCCGATGGCCGGCACGAGCGTCGAACGAGGCGCGGCTGCCGATCGCCAGCGGGGTCCGGACCTCGACGACCCAGCGCGATGCTCGCGACCCGAGCGCGTCGGCCATCGACCCCTCCGCATCCGGCAGCAGCGTCGAGAGGTGCAGCTCGATCGGGGTGCCGCCGTCGGTCCCGTCGAGGCTCGCCGGCAGGGTCAGCGAGTCGTTGACGACGACGAGGTCGCCCGCTCGCAGCACCTCAGGAAGGTCGAGGGCCCGATGGTGCGACAGGTGACCGGGGGCGCTGACGAGCATGCGAACCTCGTCCCGCCGCAGCCCGCGCGCCTCCGCCGGTTCGCGAGCGAGCAGCGCGGGTGACACCGCGAAGTCCAGACTCGTCGCGGGCCGGGCCGGGGAGGCATTCACCGCGAGGCCTCCTGGGCGAGATCGGCCGCCGTGTACCGGCCGCTCTCCGGACGCAGGGTGAGGAGTCGCAGGAGGGCCGGCACGGCGGTCTCCGGCAGCGGCCGATCGGAGATGTCCTCCCCCGGGAACGCGGCCTGGTGCATCGCCGTCCGCATGTCACCCGGATCGAACGCGTAGACCGTCAGCGCATCTTCCTCGGCGCCGAGGATCGCGAGGAGCTGGTCGAGCGCGGCCTTGCTCGCCCCGTAGCCGCCCCACCCGGGGTAGGGCTCGACCGCGGCATCGCTCGTCAGCCCGATGATCGTGCCCCGGGCGGCGTGCAAGGCCGGCAGCAGCGTCTGCACGAGCGCGAGCTGGCCGACGAGGTTGACCTCCAGCGTCGCGCGGAGGTCGTCGAGCGTTAGCTCGGCCAGCGGGGGCAGCGGGCTCGGGCCGAGCGTCGACGCGTTGAGGACGAGGAGATCGAGCCGGCCGCTCGTCGCCTCGGCGAGCCGGCCGCGATGGTCGGGGTCGGTGAGGTCGCCGGGAATCGCGGTCAGGTGGGCGGAGGTGAGCGTTGCCGTCGCCTCGCGCAGCCGTGCGGCGCCCCGGGCATCGACGACGAGCTCCCAACCCGAGGAGGCGAGCGCGGCCGCGAGGGCGCGGCCGAAGCCCTGGGAGGCGCCGGTGATCAGTGCGTTGCTCATGCCCTCATGCTCGGCACCCGGCGCGCTCGCGCCATCGGCTGCCGGGCTGACCTTTGGGTCGGTCGTTCGACCGAGACGGTGCTGCGCGAGCCGCGACCGCGGGCGCGACGCTCCGTCCGAGCCCTCCCGACTACTGCGCGACTACTGCGCGTGGCGCAGCGCGATGACGGTCAGGTTGTCGTAGGAGTTGCGGACGCGCAGCGCCTCGTCGGTGAGGCGCCGGGCGACCTGTTCCGGGTCCGTCTCCCCCATGAGCAGGCCGGGCAGCTCGGCCGGCGCGACGACATCCCAGAGACCATCGCAGGCAGCGATCAACCAGCCGTTGCGAAAATTTCCCGACCACACATAGGGGTCACCGGTGATGCCGACGTGCGCGAACTCGGCATCGCCCAGGGTCCGGGTCGGCATCAGACCCTGGCCGGTCGACGCGTCGACGACGTAGGGGCCGTCGATGATCCCGCCGGCGGCGACGACGCGAGCCCGCTCCGACTCGTTGGTGACCCGGTGCATCTCGGTCAGCGTGTCGACCGCATCGCTCGTGACGACGACGATCTCGGCGTCGCCGACGTTCGCGACCTGCAGGCGATCTCCCCGCAGCTCGAACACGACCGCGCAGGCACCCGCGCCGAGCGAGCGCGTGCCGGCTGCGAGGTTGCGCAGGGCCTCGTCGGGAGTCAGGTCGAACATCGCCGGCAGCGTCACGGCCGCGTACTCGGCAACCTCCGATCCCCGGTGCCCGTCGAAGACCGCACCCCACGCGATCCCGTCCTCGACCCGCAGCACGTGCCGATCCTCCATCGTCGGACGCGGCCCCTGCAGTCCGAGCGCGAACGCGTCGATGCGTGGCATGCCGCGACCACCTTACACGGGGCACGAGCCGCACCCCTCCAGGCCGAGAAGACGACGAAACCGCCCCTCCCGAGCAGGGGAGAGGCGGTTCCGAGGGTGGACGAACGAACGGTCAGCTGACGACCGCGACCGGCGCCGTGCCGGCCGGCTCGAGGGCCAGGTCCAGCACCTCTTGCACGTCGTTCGCGAGACGGAGCGTCATCTCGTTGCGCACGTGCTCCGGGAGGTCGTCGAGGTCCGGCTCGTTGCGCGCCGGCAGGATGACCTCGGTCAGCCCGGCCCGCTGTGCTGCCAGTACCTTTTGCTTGACGCCCCCGATCGGGAGCACTCTGCCCTGCAGGGTCACCTCGCCGGTCATACCGACGTTGGCCCGCACCGAGCGGCCGCTGAGCAGTGAGGTCAGGGCGGTCACCATGGTGACACCGGCCGAAGGTCCGTCCTTCGGCACCGCGCCGGCCGGGACGTGAATGTGCACCTGGCGATCGGTCGGGATGCCGGCGAGCCCGAGGCTGTCGGCGTGGGAGCGGACGTAGGACAGCGCGATCTGCGCCGACTCCTTCATCACGTCGCCGAGCTGGCCGGTCAGGGTCAGCCCCCCGCCCTTGTCGTTCTGGGGCATCGCCGTCGCTTCGATGAACAGCACCTCACCGCCGGCTCCGGTCACCGCCAGGCCGGTCGCGACGCCGGGCACCGCCGTGCGCTCGCGCGCCTCCTCGAGCTGGAAGCGGGGCTTGCCGAGCAGGTCGCGGACTGCCGCCTCGTCGACCGAAATCGGCGCCACCGCCCGACCCTGGTCGAGCCGCGTCGCCCCCTTGCGGAGCAGCCGCCCGATCTCGCGCTCCAGGTTGCGGACGCCCGCCTCCCGCGTGTACTTC
>JBAPVZ010000733.1:0-5859 GCA_049283435.1 Candidatus Dormiibacterota bacterium | reverse complement strand
GCGAGCTGATGGATCTGTCGCATCACGGCCGGCGAGCGGTAGGGCCCGGCAGCGCCGACCGGGGTGGAACCGTCACCCGCGTAGGCGCCAGGCGCCGCGCCCGGCAGGAAGAGGAAGTTGCGATAGGGCGCGACCCAGGCCGGATAGTCCGTGCTCGCGCTCCGCAGGCTGCTCTCGGTCGCGTCCGAGCTGGAAACGTCGACGCGGTAGGACGTCGCGCGCTGCCCGAGGGAGAGCACCGAGCGGAGGTCGAGCGCGCCGCCTGACGAGGCCGAGGTGCCGGCACGGGCGCCCCCGCCCAGCGCCTCGACGCGCACCGGCTGGTTGATCTGCTCCAGCTGTCCGGGCAGGAACAGCACTTGGGGCGCGGCGCTCGGGGGTTGGCGCATCGTGACCGCGAACTGGCTCGACGTCTGCATCTGCGCCGGATCCGCCCAGTGGATCGCCTTCTGCCGCGGCAGGATCGAGACGTCGCCGCCGATCGGCGACGAGCGCCACTCACCGTTCGTCGTCGCCGGTAGCTCCACGCCCGAGAAGTAATAGGGCGTCGGCAGCTGCCCATCCGTCGAATAGGTGAACACGACCTGGCTCGACTGCCGAAGCGGTCCTCCGAGCCGGGCTTCGGTCGTGAAACCGATCGTCGGCTCTCCGCCGACCCCCTCGCCGAGCGGCAGCGGATGGTCGAGCCACTGCTGCAGCCCGGCCCAGCCCTGGAATGCCCCGTTCTGGATGTTCACCGTCTGGTCCTTCGAGGAGAGCGGCGGCAGGAAGACCGCGACGACGAGCACGGCGATCGAGACGACCACCCCGGCCTCCCAGAAGCCCCAGCGGACGTCGTCCGCCATCTGGATTCGCAGCCGGCCCGCGTCGGCGATCGAGCCCTCGTAGGCGCTCACCAGCAGAAGCGCGCAGCAGAGGATCAGAAAGCCGAGCACGAACCCGATCTGGCCGTCGGGAAAGTTGAGGACGTTCGTCGCGAGCAGCGCGGCGATCGGCAGCAGGCCGAGCAGGGGGTGGTTCCAATGCAAGACCGCCCACCCCAGCCAGGCCACCGCGAGCCAGAAGAGCAGGGCCAGCACGAACACGAGGAACGCAGCATCGCCGAAGGCGAGGCCGCTGCCGATCGCGCCGAACCAGGTGCCGACGAAACCGAAGTCGATCCCGCGCGCGTCGAGCGGATCCCAACCCGCAGCGAGCGCGGCCGCGAGCGGGGCGAGCACGACGCTGCCCGCGATCCCCGCCAGGCGCGGGATCGGCGCGATCGCCAGCGCGGCGACGACCACCGCGGCCGCGATTGCCACGAGCGGCAGCCGGCCCTCACCCGCGAGCCAGTTGGCGGTCGTCGTCGACGTGGCGGTCAGCGGGGCGATCAGCGCGACCAGAACCGCGGCGGCGATCAGACCACCTCGGCGCCGGCGCGATTCAGTCGAGGCGGATCGCATCGCGGGTTCGCACCAAGCGGCCGAAAACGTCGCCGCGGCGGACGACGTAGAGCTCGACGTCGGCGCCGAGGTCGAAGCCGAGCTCGGTCTCCGGCGCACCGAAGCTGGCGGCGTCGATGTAGAAGACGATGAGCGCACCGCCACGCCCGCGGAGGGCACGCGCGTTGAGTACCCATCCCGGATCGGGGCTCGGCGTGATCACGACGACGGCGCGGCGATCGAGGCGGCGGATGCGGTCCCAGATACGCGCCTCGCCGAGCGCGCGCACGCCCGTGGCCTCGGCGACGGCGAGGTAGTCGAGGATCGCCGCCTCGCCGCGCCGGTCGGTCGCCAGGTCGAGCACGGTGCCGCGCGAGTCATTGGCGACCAGCCCCACCTTGCGGCCGCGTGAGAGCACCTGGTCGGCGACCGAGGCGGCGAGGCCGACTGCGCAGTCGACGGTCGATTGGTCGCCCTCCCCCCAATGGGCGCGGCGGTCGAGGTCGAGGACGAGCCAGAGATCAGCGGTCAAGGGCTGCTCGAACGTCTTGCTCATCAGCCGCCCGTGCTTGTGACTGAGCGGCCAGTGGATGCGGCCGTACGCGTCGCCGGGTTGGTATTCGCGGACGCCACCGGTCTCCGGGGGATAGTCCGCCCAGCTCCCCATGCGCTCGGCGAGGCCGGTGTGGTGGGCGGCCGGCAGCAGCAGCTCGGGGATCGGCTCCACGCGTGGGCGGACGAGGACGCGGTGCCGCTCCGGCAGCCGCGCCTCGGCCGAGAAGAGGCCGAACGGCTCCCGCACGCGAACCGTCGTCCGGCCGAACGTCATCCAGCCGCGACGGCGGTAGGTGCCGCGCGCGCTCCAGGTGACCACCTGGCGGCCGACGGAGACGATGCGACCGGGCTGGTAGCCGGGGATCCCGCTCCGGTCCGTGACCTCGACCCAGGGCGCCGGCAGGACGCCGCCGCGCCGCACCGTGAACGCCTCGTCGAACGGCTCCCCGACCGTCGGGGTACCCTGCCGTACGTCCCGCTCCACGCGGACGGCGCGCGCCGCGAGCCAGGTCCAGATCCAGGCGACGAGGAACAGCAGGCTGAGCGCATAGCCGAGCACGTAGGCCGCTCGGATGCCGGTCAGGTACGCGAGCAGCAGCAGTGCGAGCAGGGCGCCGGCGAGGATCGCGCGCGTCATGCCCGACCTCTCAGGTCTCGGCCAGCTGCGGGACCGGTTCCCGCTTCAGGATCCCCTGGATGATGCTGGCGGCGCTGCCACCCTGCATCTCGGCGTTCGGACGCAGGATCAGCCGGTGGGCGAGCACCGGCTCGGCGAGCGCCTTGACGTCGTCCGGGATCACGTAGCCGCGGTGGAGCACCGCCGCCCGCGCCTGGGCCGCGTGATAGAGGTGCAGCGTGCCCCTCGTCGACGCCCCGAGCGCGACGTCGGGATGCTTGCGAGTCGCGGCGACGATGCGGGCGACATACTCGCGCAGCCCGAGCGTGACGTGGATCTCGCGCACGGCACCCTGAGCGGTCACGAGGTCAGGTGGCGAGACGACCGGCTGGAGCTCGGAGAACGGCGCGTCGACCTTCTGCTGGTCGAGGAGGGCTGCCTCCTCCGCCACCCCGAGATAGCCGAGGCGCACCTTCATCAGGAAGCGGTCGAGCTGGGCCTCCGGCAGGGGAAACGTGCCCGCGTACTCGATCGGATTCTGCGTCGCCATGACCATGAACGGCCGCGGCAGCCCGTACGTCTCCCCGTCGGCGGTGACCGTTTGCTCCTCCATCGCCTCGAGCAGAGCCGACTGCGTCTTCGGCGTCGCCCGGTTGATCTCGTCGGCGAGGACGATCTGCGCGAACACCGGGCCAGGTCGGAACTCGAACTCGCCGAGCTTCTGGTTGAACGCGCGTACGCCGGTGATGTCGGAGGGCAGCAGGTCGGGTGTGAACTGGACCCGCCGGAAGCTGCAGTCGAGGGAGCGCGCCAGCGCCTTCGCCAGCATCGTCTTGCCAACGCCGGGGACGTCCTCGATCAGCAGGTGGCCCTGGCAGAGCAGCGTGATCAAGCACTGCAGGACCTCGTTCTCCTTGCCCACCACAGCCCGCGCGACGTTCGCGAGCACCGGGTCGACCACCCGCCGCACGCTCTCGTCGAGGCCTGGCTGGGAGCTCAAGCGGCGCCCCTCACTGCCCTGTGAGTATAGGTGGTGATTTCCGCCCCCCTCGTTCGGGATCGACTGGTCGCGTCGTCGCGTCACACCCGGTGCGTCGAACGGCCGTCCGTTGATCGCGCGCCCGCCGTCCCGGCGGAGGAACCGGTCGTCGCGACGAAGCGGCTCACCACGGCGGCCGGCACGCTTACCCCTGGGATACTCGTGCGGTGCCGGATCCCGTGGTGCCGCGGTATGGCGAGGCCGCGCTCGCCGACCTCGTGCCGTCGCTGCTGCACGGGCTCGGCGTGCCCGGGATGCGCGACGTGCTCGGGATCGGGCCGCTCTTCCGGGCAGCGCTGCTCGTCGTCGACGGGCTAGGTTGGGAGCTCGTCCGCCGGCATCGCGACGCGGCGCCGTTTCTCGCCGGGCAGATCGATCTGGCACCCCCGTTGACGACCGGATTCCCCTCCACGACCGCGGTCAGCCTGAGCTCGATCGGCACCGGGGTGCCCCCCGGCCGGCACGGCGTCGTCGGCTACACGCTCGTGCTGCCCGGCGAGCCGCGCGCGATGAACATGCTCGGCTGGTCGCTGCACGGCACACCTGCCACCGACCTCAGAGAGCAGCTGCCGCCGGAGGCGTTCTACGCCGGCCCCACCGCGTTCGAGCGAGCGACCGCGGCGGGGATCGACGTGGCGCTCACCGGCCCCGTCGCCCTCGCGCACACCGGGCTCACGCGCGCCGTCCTCCGTGGCGGCCGTTACCTCGGCGCGACGACGGCGCTCGAGCTGATCGATGCGTGCGCCGCCCATCTGCGAGGCCGCCAGAAGAGCTTCATCTACGCCTACCACCCGAACCTCGACGGGGTCGGGCACGTGCACGGGGTCGACAGCGCCGAATGGCGGGCCGAGCTGGCGAGCGTCGATCGACTGGCCGCCGACCTCGCGACCGCGCTCCCCTCGGGCAGCCTGCTCGCGATCACGGGCGACCACGGCATGGTCGACGTGTCACCCGACCGGCGCTTCGACCTCGCCGACCACCGCGCCCTGGCGGCGGGCGTCCGCGTGCTCGGCGGCGAGCCCCGGGCCCGGCACGTCTACGTCCGAGCCGGTGGGCAGGCGGAGGTGCTGGCCGCCTGGCGCGACGAGCTGGGGTCGGCGATGTGGATCGTCCCCCGCGAGGAGGCGATCGAGCGGGGGTGGTTCGGGCCGCAGGTGACCGACGCGGCCCGCGCGCGCATCGGCGACGTCGTCGCGGCCGCCCACCAGCCGGTCGGCGTCATGCAGCGGGCGGTCTTTCCCGCCGAGGCTCGCCTCACCGGCCACCACGGGTCGCTGACCGCCGAGGAAGCCCTCGTGCCGCAGCTGCTGCTCCGGCGCTGATCGAGGCGCGCCGGATCAGCCGGCTTCCTCGCTCTCCTCGACGAGGCGGAGATGGTGCGCCTTGAGACCGAGCTTGCGACCGAAGAATCCGGAGACGCGCTCGACGTAGAGCGTCCGGTCGTCGAAGTAGGCGCCGCAGTGGCCGACGCCCTGCACGACCCAGATCTCACGCGGTCCGCGATAGGCGTCGTAGAGCGCCCGGGTGTGTTGCACCAGGGTCATCCGGTCGTCGGCGCCGTGGATGAAGAACAGCGGTCTCGGCTCGAGGCCGCTCAGCACCTCCATCACGTTCGCGTCGGCGAGCCGCACTCCATGCCGCAGTCGAGCCCAGATGCTGACCGGCCCCAGGAACAGCCATCCCGGCAGGCGGCTGTAGTACCGGATGTTCTCGCTGACCACCTGCCGGGCGTCCTGGAACGGACTGTCGAGCACGAGCGCCTGCACGTCGGGATCGCCGGCAGCTCCGAGCAGGCTGACCGAGGCGCCCATCGAGAAGCCGAGCAGGCCGATGCGGGGCTCCGGCACCCGGCTGCGGACGAAGGCCAGGCCCGCCGCCAGCTCCTGCACCTCGCGGGCCCCCATGGTGACGACTCCTCGGTCGCTGCCCGCCATGCCGCGGAACGACAGCGCGAGGACGTTGAAGCCTTTGCGCCAGAGCGCGATCGAGATGCCGAGGATGTCCTGACGGCGGGCCTTGTGTCCCGGGCTGACGATGACGACCTGGGGCGTCCCCGGCTGCCGGAAGAACCAGGCGCCGAAGTCGACCCCGTCCGTCGTCCGCAGCAGGACGTCTTCGTGGTCGGCCTGGAACTCGAGTGGGGTGAACTGGAAGTCCGCGAACATCGAGGGGCGATTGGGGACGAAGACACGCCGGTACAGCACCAGGCAGCCGACGACGTACAGCGC
>JBAPVZ010000732.1:0-1869 GCA_049283435.1 Candidatus Dormiibacterota bacterium | reverse complement strand
GGAGCCAACTCAGAGCGCCTTGAAATACCGGGCCAGGGGGAGCGGCCGGTAGTTCTCCTTCTCGTAGACGTGTCGAGCCGGGGCGTGGCCAGGGTCGCCGCCGGTGCCGATCATCGCGACCCGCATCCCGGCATCCCGGAGCCATCCGGTGGCGTGCTCCGTGAGCGCCGTCCCGATTCCCTGGTTCTGGCCGACGGGATCGACGGCGAGCATCGTGACCTCGCCGAGGAGCCGTTTTCGGTCGACGATGGTCGCCGCGACGAACCCGGCGATGCGTCCGGCGGTCCCCGCCACCCACGTACGGACAGCCGGGTTCCCCAGCGTGTCGCGAACGGCCATCGCCTGATACTCGCGCCAGTCGGCACCATGCAGCCGGGCCGAGATCTCTGCGCCCAGCACGTCCTCCATGGAATCGAACACGGGCGCCCAGGCCCGGAGCGAGAGCTGAACGACGGCGTCCTCGTCGGCCTGGCGGTAGGCGCGGATATCCATGACCAAGGTCGTTAGCTTATGGCGACCACCCGACCGCGTGGATACGGCGGGCACTCACGCTTCCGGCTTCCCGGCCGGCGGCCCCTCAGGTGCCGTCGCGCCCGGCGAGACGCTCGAACCCGGCGGTCTCGGCCGCCGCCCCGAGTCGCGTGTCGCGCGTCGCGAGCGCGAGGCCTTCCCGTTGCGCCAGCGCGAGGTACGACGCGTCGTATAGGTCGAGAGACCGTGCGCGCATGCGAGCGCGACGACTACGGCCGTCCTCGCTGGATCATCTCGCGTATCGAAGGCGGCCCTGGCTTCGTTTTTCGCCGCAGCTCACGCAGCGCGCCGATCGTGTCCTCGACACGCGCGGCGACCGGTTCCGGGGGACCAATCGCGCGACCGGCACACCGTGCTTGGTGATCGTGATCGTCGCCCCCCGCCTCGCCTTCTCGAGCAGCTCGGGCAGGTGCGTCTTCGCCTCGTAGGCACCGATCTCCACCCCGACCAGTCTGCACTGGTCGGAACCCGCCACGGCTGTGGCGCGGCCGTCCGCTCGTGGCGCGCCCGGCCCGAGCAACCTGGTCACCTCCCACTCGACCGCGCGCTGCCGCACCAGCCGCCCGATCTGGCCCCGACGATCGACGTCGGACCGCATGCCAGCGGCTAGTTCAGCGAGATCTCGTCGGGCATCGTGCTGAGCGTCGCGAGCTGGCCTCCCTGCCGGCGCAGCACGTCCCGCCAGAGGTCGGTCGGACGCGATGTGAACGGATCTCGGGCTTCGGGCGAGAGCACATACCAGCCACCGCTCTGGATCTCGGTCTCGAGCTGCCCCGGGCCCCAACCCGCGTAGCCGGCGAAGATGCGCAGGCGGTCGACTCGCGTCGCGACCATGACCGGGGTCGAGTCGAGGTCGACGATCCCGATGCCCGCGAGCTCCGGCAGCTCCAGCCCCTGCCAGCCCGGCGGCTGGTCGAGGCCCTGCAGGCTCGCGAGGCAGAGCGCCCCGTCGACACTGACCGGCCCTCCCTGGAACAGCACGGGGAGCGTCCCCGCGAGCGCTTCCCAGTCGGGCAGCGCCTCGGCGACGGTCGCGCTCGTCGGCCGGTTCAGCACGACGCCCAGCGCCCCCTCCTCGTGATGCTGCAGCAGCATGATGACCGTGCGCGCGAAGTTGGGATCCGCCAGCTGCGGAGCGGCCACGAGCAGCTTGCCGGCGAGCGTCTGGTCCACCTCCCTCATAGTCTGCCGCGCTGCGCGGTCGCTGTCAGGGCCTCCTCGTAGGCGACCGCCACGCGATCGATCAGCAGGCGGCGCCTCGCCTCGGCACGGATGCGGGTTCGATCGAGCTGCAGGGCGAGCCGGGTGGCCCGGACCAGATCCTCTTCGTCGCCCGGC
>JBAPVZ010000731.1:0-1611 GCA_049283435.1 Candidatus Dormiibacterota bacterium | reverse complement strand
CCGGGCGCGATCTCTCCGACCCATCCCGCCCCCGATCCCGCCCGGCTGCGGCTCCTCGGCCTCACCCTCGGCATGCTGACCGAGCGGACGCGGCGTGAGCAGCCGCCCCAGCTCGGGACGGCGCTGGCCCGGCTCGTCGACGACGATCAGGACGCGGCGCGGCGGCAATTGACGACGCTCGCGCTGAGCCTGCTGGGCGAGGACCAGGAGCCCTCCCGCGGCGAGCAGCAGCTGAGCCTCTTCCTCGAGGAGGCGCTCAACGGCGAGGTCGCCCACGGGTTCTCCTTCGGCTCGATGCCGGAGTTCAAGCAGGCGCTCGGTGCCGTCTCGCCGGAGCTGCGAGAGAAGCTGGAGACGATCGTCTGGGCGCGCAACGCCGACTCGGTGACGATGCTCACGACAGAGGACGTGGAGGCGCTGGAGCGGGTCGCGGTCGCGATGGCGACCGCCCTGATCCTCGACACGTCCTACGGGTTGCGCCGCTCCGGCTGAGCCGCCGCCGCGGGCGCCCGCTTCGATCGGCCTCGTCTGGCCGCCCATCGACTAAGCTTGCCAATGACTGCGGCGCTGGGTCCGCGCGTTGTTGTACTGCGTGCGGATCGTTGCCGCCGAGCCCCCCGATGACCGAAGCCACGCCACCCGGTAGCCCGAACCACGACGGTCGCACGACGCCCGAGGCGGTCGCCTCGCGCCTCGACACCGTCATCTCCGAGGTCCAGAAGGTGATCGTCGGCCAGCGCCGTGCGGTCGAACGGACGGTCGTCGGCCTGCTGGCGAGGGGCCACTGCCTCCTCGAGGGCGTACCCGGCGTCGCCAAGACGCTGACCGTGAAGACGCTGTCGGACGTGGTCGGCGGCTCGTTCGCGCGCATCCAGTTCACACCCGACCTGGTCCCCTCCGACATCGTCGGCACGCGCATCTACCGGGCCGGGAGCGAGACGTTCGACACCGAGCTCGGCCCCGTGTTCGTGAACTTCCTGCTCACCGACGAGATCAACCGCGCGCCGGCCAAGGTGCAGTCGGCCCTGCTCGAGGTGATGGCCGAGCGCCAGGTCTCGATCGGCGGCACGACCTATCCGCTGCCGGCGCCGTTCATCGTCCTCGCCACCCAGAACCCGATCGAGTCGGAAGGGGTCTACCCGCTGCCCGACGCGCAGCGCGACCGCTTTCTGATGAAGATCTTCATCGATTACCCGAGCGCGGCCGAGGAGCGGGAAATCGTCTACCGCATGGGCGGTGAGCCCCCCGAGGCACGGCAGATCCTCTCCCTCGACGAGCTGCTCCACCTGCAGCAGCTGACCCAGCGGGTGTTCGTCGACCACGCGATCATCGACTACGTCGTCCGGCTCGTGCTCGTCACGCGGACACCCGGGCCGCACGGGCTGGACGATGTCGCGCGGTGGCTCACGTACGGGGCCAGCCCCCGGGCCTCGCTCGGCATGATCGCCTCGGCGCGAGCACTGGCGCTGATTCGCGGCCGTGGCTACGTGCTGCCCCAGGACGTCGTTGACGTCGTCGCCGACGTGCTCCGCCACCGCCTCGTTCTCTCCTACGACGCGCTCGCAGACGGCATCCCCGTCGACCACGTCATCGCGCGGATCATGCAGACCG
>JBAPVZ010000730.1:0-1607 GCA_049283435.1 Candidatus Dormiibacterota bacterium | reverse complement strand
GCCCGCCACCGGCCGCCGAGCAACGCCGGACCGCACGTACGCCCCGGCCCAGCCCGTCGAGTCTGGAGCAGTTACGCCGGGGTCGCCCAGGTCGTGATGAACTGCTCGTTGCCCAGCCCGTAAACCCCATTCACCTTGGTCGAGGACACGATCGTGTTTTTCGGCGTGTACAGGAAGATCCACGGTGCCGCCTGCCACACGATCTTCTCCGCCGAGCAATAGTCCTGCTTGCGCTGCGTCGAATTCGATTCACTGTTCGCCTTGTTGACCAGCGTGTCCACTTGCGGACTGTCGTAGTAGGCCGTCGCGAGACCTCCCGGCGGCCAGGTCGACTTCTCGAAGGCGGTGAACCCGCTGCTCGAATCGAGATAGGTGGAGGCCAAGCCGAGCAGGTGCAGGTCGGTCGAGGCCTGGCTCGGCGCCACGTCGATGGTCGCGACGTAGGTCGGCCAGTCGGGCGGGTTGGGCACGGTGACCTGGAGGCCGACCGCTCTCAGGTCGTTGGCCACGGCCTGCGCGACGTCGTAGTCGCCGGTGTACCGCCCCTGTGGCGACATCAGCTTCACGGACATGCCCTCGGCGCCCGCTTGCTGCAGCATCTGCTTCGCCTTCTGCGGGTCGTAGTCATAGAAGCCGGTGGCACAGTAGCCGAAGAGCGAGGTGGCGAGGGGGGAGTGGACCGCGGTCGCCGCTCCGAACTGGATGCTCTTGATGATCGCCTGCTTGTTGACGGCGTAGTTCAGCGCCTGCCGCACCTGCGGATTCTTCAGCAGCGGGTCCTTCGGGTCCTGGTTGTTGATGGCGATGAAGACCGTGCGGTCGTCCGGACCGAGGATGACGTGGACGTCCGACCCGCTCGCCTCCAGCGCCGGCAGATCGTTCGCCGGCGGTTGGTAGATGACGTCGGCCTGGCCCGACTTGACGAGTGCCTCGCGGGACGCCGCCTCCGGCACGACCTTGTAGACCTGCGTCTTGTAGGCCGGCTTGGTGCCCCAGTAACCGTCGAAGCGGTTCATCGTGATGTGGTCGCCCTGGACGCGGCCAGCGTATTCGTAGGGGCCGGTGCCGACGGGGTAGACGATCTTCGCCGGCGTGTTGCCGTGCTCGTTCACCGAGTTCGGCGCGATGATCCCGGCCACCTCGCTCGTCAGTGCGGAGATGAGCGGGGAGAAGCGGCCGGAGAGCGTGATCCTGACGTGGTGGTCGTCGATGACGGCGACGTTCTGGATCACGCGAAGGACGGTGGGCTGAGCCTTGTACGTGCTCGGGCTGAGCAGGCGGTCGAGGCTGAACTTCACCGCCTGCGCGTTGAACGCCTCGCCGTCCTGGAACCGCACGCCCTTGCGGAGCGTGAACGTGTAGGTCAAGCCGTCCGAGGACTCGGACCAGCTGGTCGCCAGCAGCGGCTGGACACTGTTGTCGCGCCCGATCTGGACCAGTGTTTCAACCATCATGCCGGTGATCTGGTAGATCGTGGTCGTCGTCTGCGCCGCCGGATCCAGGGTGTCGGCATCGATGCCGATGGCGGTCGTCAGCGTGCCTCCCTGCTTCGACGAGCTCGACGGCGAACCCGAGTTGCCGCCGCACGCGGCCGCAAACAGCACGAG
>JBAPVZ010000729.1:0-3256 GCA_049283435.1 Candidatus Dormiibacterota bacterium | reverse complement strand
CGCTCGGTGAGCACACGGTCGGAGATGCCGGGAATGCCCGTCAGGAGATGATTGAAGCGGACCGGGGGGCCCATCAACGCCCGAATCACAGCCCCCGTCCAGCGCTTTCCGATCAGCTCGATCGCCCGCTGGAAGAGCGCGTCATAGTCGACCCCAGGACCCGCCATGGCGCCTCATTGTAGGTTGCCCGCGGCCTCCGACACCAGTTCTTTCTAAAAGGATGCGCAAGGGACCGTGAGGGACAGGTGAAGGACGCGTCCTCGCCGCGTCCCCGGCACGGCCGCAGGCCGTCGGTGCTCTCTGGACCTCATGTCCAGTCCAGCTCGATCCAGTTCACCGCGAGGGGGGCGAGCGGAAGGTCGGGCGTTCCCCCGAGCAGCGCGCGGCCGGCTCGTGCCCTGGGCGCCAGGGTGGTGAGCGGAATTGTCCGAGCTTGCGTCGTCAAATTGTGCAGCGCCAGGACACCGCGTCCAGCGACCGGTCCCCGCAGGATCGCGAGCACCCCGGGCGGCGCCGCGGGCAGCGCCTGGGGTGCGCCGGGATGAAACGCGGGGTGCCCGCGGCGGGCACGAAGCAGCCGTTCCAGGCCGGCGAGGATCTGGGCGGGCGCGCTCGCCGGCTCGGCGAGGCGCGCCTCCAGCTCGGCGACCGGCAGATGCCCGTGATTCAGGTCCCGCTTCCAGCCGGTGCGCCGGTAGGTCTCGATGTCGTTGTGGGATCCGAACAGGCTGTGGACATAGATCCCGGGCACGCCGGCCAGGGCGAGCATGATGGCCTGCGCGCACAGGAATCGATCACGCTTCCGAGGCCAGGCCTCCGCAGTGTCACGCGGGTCGCTCAGCGCGTCGAAGAACGTCGTGTTGAGCTCGTACGGACTCTCGCTTCCATCCGCATCGGCCTTCGCCGAAACCTCGCCTCCGTGGCGCCGCACCTGCTCGGCCAGCGCGGCGACGTCGGCGGCGGGGAGCAGGCCCCTGGCCGGCACGACGCCGATGCCGTCGTGTGACGCCAGGAAGTTGAAGAACGTCGTCGACGGGGACGGCGTTCGGAGCCCGGCCGCCCATTCGCGCAGGCGCGAGGCGTCGCCGCGCCGGAACGCGTCGAGGACGAGCGGTGCGAGCGGGAACTGATAGACCATCTGGGCCTCGTCGTGGCCGTCCCCGAAATACCGCACGTTGTCGGCGTGCGGCACGTTCGTCTCGGTGACGAGCGCGACCCCGGGGGCAGTTTCGTCGAGCACCTCGCGGAAGAGCTTCACCAGCTCGTGCGTCTGCGGCAGGTGGATGGACGAGGTCCCGACCTCCTTCCACAGGTAGCCGACCGCGTCGAGGCGCAGGACCGACGCGCCGCGCTCGACGTAGGTGAGCAGCACGTCCACCATGCGGAGGAGGAGGTCCGGCTCGCGGTAGTCGAGGTCCACCTGGTCGGCGCTGAACGTCGTCCACACCCACCGCCGGCCCTCGGCCGTGTCGACCGGGGTGAGCAGCGGGGTCGTCCGCGGACGGGTGACGGCGGCGAGGTCGGCGTCGGGAGCGGCGGTGCGAAAGAACCGGCGCTCGGGCTCCAGCCCGGCCTTGAAACGGGCGAACCACTCGCTCTCTGCAGAGAGGTGATTGCACACGAAGTCGACCATCAGGTCGAAGTCCCGCCCCAGCGCGGTCACGTCCGGCCAGGAGCCGAGGCGGGGGTCGACCGCCAGGTAGTCGATGATCGAGAATCCGTAGTCCGACGACCAGGGAAAGAACGGCAGCATATGCAGCCCCGAGATCAAGGGGCGCAGATGCCGAGCCGCGAACGAGTGCAGCGTCCGCAGTGGGGTCTCGCCCGGCGTGGTGAACGTGTCGGCGTAGGTGATCAGCAGCACGTCACGCTCGTCGAACAGGCGCGGGGGACGAGACGGCAGCCGGGCGCGCCACGCCTCGAGGTGACGTTCCAAGCGGACTGCCGTCCGGGACCCGAGGTCATCCCCGTAGAGGCGGCGCAGGCGGTCTCGGATCACGTCCGCCGCCGCTCAGCCGGGGGAGAGCGGCACGTTGCTCGCCGTCGCCGTCACCGCCAGCCCCGAGGGTGTCACTGTGATGCCGGTCACCGAGACGCTGAACGGCAGCCGGCCGATGTCGATCGTGCGCTTGAACTGCGCCGTGAGCGATCTCGTCATCGAGGGGCTGAGCGACGAACCGGCGACCTGGATCGAGGTGGGATCGAACGTGACCGTCGAGCCGGACAGGTGGATGCCGATCACGGCGGTGACCGGTGCCTGGAGACCGAGGAGCGAGACCGTCCCCGTCACCTGGAGTTGATTGCCGCTGGCATGCGCTTGGAACCCGGAG
This sequence comes from Candidatus Dormiibacterota bacterium, assembly GCA_049283435.1. Classification (GTDB taxonomy): domain Bacteria; phylum Chloroflexota; class Dormibacteria; order Dormibacterales; family Dormibacteraceae; genus CAVTSA01. Next base: position 926 of record JBAPVZ010000729.1, on the reverse strand, counting down.
GGGAGCGGCACCTCGGACAACGGCACCACTCCGCTGAGCACGATCCGCTGCGCCATCGCGCTCTTGAACTGTCCACCCGAGGTCGCGAGGCCCGGCGCCTTGACGCCGGTCACGATCGCCGTCACCTGATTCACCGTCACCGAGGCGCTCGTCACGCTCGGGAGCGTCACGTCGATCTCCGAGTAGTCGCCGCTCGCCCATTGCGTGAGGAAGGGGAACCCCTGGATGCGCACCGTCGGCTGCTGGCTCAGCCGGAGCGAGCTCGTCATCTGCTGCGAGATCAGCGTGTCCGCGTAGGCGACGGAGACCCGGTCGACGATGAGGAGGCCGCCGATCAGCACGACGAGGACGACGACGACCGCGATCAGGCCCTTCACGCGCCACAGCGTACCGAGGTGCGCCCTTCGGGTATCCCTTCGCGATCGACTCCTTCTCGTGCGCGCGGATCCGGAGTCGAACACGGCACCCCTACGGCGTCGCCGAACGCGGTGTCAGCTGCGGGAGCGCTCCGGAGCGGGTCGGCTCGGGCCGCCCAGCAGCTCGACGGCGCGCGGCGTCTCGGCGGCCAGGCCCCCCGCACGACCGCTCCGGCGCACCGGCTCGCCGACCTCGTGGAGGAAGGTGAGGATCTCCCGATACGACTGCACGATCGAGGTCTCGCTGTAGCCGATGCCCCGCTCCGCGCAGAACTGCCGGACGATGTCGTGCGCCCCCGCGACCCGGTTGCGGGACATGGTCGGGAACAGGTGATGCTCCACCTGGTAGTTGAGCGCGCCGTAGGCGACGTCGGTCAGCGGGTTCGGCCGCACGTTGCGGGAGGTGAGCACCTGGCGGCGGAGGAAGTCGACCTTGCCGCCGACCTGCGGCATGCCCTTGTGGTTGGGAGCGAACACCGACGCCATGTAGAAGCCGGCGAAGCACTGGTG
>JBAPVZ010000728.1:0-7315 GCA_049283435.1 Candidatus Dormiibacterota bacterium | reverse complement strand
GACCGGGGTCGCCGCGCGTCCGCTCTCCGGCCGGCCGGAGCCACCGGGGTTCACGGGACCGCGACGCCCTGACGGGCGGCGGCGGCGGGCGGAGGGAGCCATAGGCCCTACTTCGTCTCCCGGTGCGCCGTGTGCTGGCGGCACCAGCGACAGTACTTCTTCAGCTGCAGCCGGTCAGGGTCGTTGCGCTTGTTCTTGACCGTCGTGTAGTTGTGCCGCTTGCAGGTGTCGCACTGCAGCGTGATGATCGTCTCCATGGGGCCTCTACTTCGCCGGGCGGGCAGAAAGAAATAAGCCTAGCGTGTCGCCAGGCGTCAAACATGCTACCACCGCGTCCCCGGAGGGCGCCGTGAGCGGTCCTGCTACCGTGATCCTACGTGGCAGACGCAAGGACTCTCGTCGTCCTGCACGGCGACCAGACGGGTGAGGAGCTGTTGCAGGAAGCCCTTCGGCTGCTCCAGCCCGACCTGCTCGGCGTGCAGTTCGACCTTCGTCACTTCGACCTCTCGCTCGACCACCGCCGGCAGACCGCGAACGAGGTCGTCCACGAGGCGGCGGCGGCGATGCGAACGGCCGGGTTCGGTCTCAAGGCGGCGACGATCACGCCCGAGCAGAGCGGCGACGTCGGCAGCCCGAACGCGATTCTCCGGCGCGAAGTGGATGGGCGCGTGATCGTCCGCACCGGCCGCCGGCTCCCCGGCGTGCGCCCGGCGCTCGGCGTCTACGCGCCGATCTCGGTGATCCGGATGGCGGTGGACGACGCCTACGGAGCGAAGGAGTGGCGCGAGGGCGAAGGTCTCGACGAGTGGGCGTTCCGCACGGAGAAGGTGAGCCGGCGAACCTGCCGCGTGCTCGCGGACTACGCGTTCGCACATGCCCGGCGAACGGGCGCGAAGGTGTTCGGCGGCCCTAAGTGGACGGTCAGCCCGACCTACGAGGGCCTGCTGAAGGAGGAGATGGATCGAGCGGCCGCGGCGACGCGCGACGTCCGCTACGAGCCGCAGCTGATCGACGCCACCTACGCACTGCTCCTGGCGACGAGTGGCGAGGCGCTCGTGATCCCCGCCTTGAACCGCGACGGGGACAACCTGAGCGATCTCGTCATGCAGATGTTCGGGAGCATCGCCGGCGCGGAGTCCATACTCCTCGCCTTCGACGACGAGGGCGCGGTGAGCGTCGCCATGAGCGAGGCGCCGCACGGGACCGCCCCCGCGCTGCAGGGCAAGAACATCGCCAATCCGATGGCGATGATCCTCGCCGTCGCCGCGGTGCTCCACTACATGGACCGGCACCGGTTCGCCGCGGCCTCGCGCTCGATCTACGAGTCGACGCTGGAGACGGTCGCGGACGGGATCAAGACGGCCGACCTCGGGGGCAACGCGACGACGAGCGACTTCACCGACGAGGTGATCCGCCGGGTGCGCACGAAGCTCGAGATCTGGGGCTCGCTCGCCGACATCCACTGAGCGCGCGGCAGCGCGGCGGCCTACGTAACCCCCACCTACGTGATGTAGGGCGGGTTCGTCTTGATGCTGGCGCCGTACTTGATCACGGGGTTGCTGTACGCCGCCAGCGCGGCGCTCGTGACCGTGCAGGACGCCGGCCCGGTCTGGGAAGTCGCGATCGCCGGAATCGGGGCGTCACAGGTGCCGAGGACCGAGCTGTCCGTGGCCGACTCGAGGTTCATCTCGACGACACTCACGCCCTCCGGCTGACCGCCGTTGTTCTGGATCGTCGCCGTGACCGCGCATCCCGAGGGTGCACAGCTGGGGCTGAGCGTGAAGTCGATGACGGCGTAATAGGCGGGCAGCGTCGAAGGGTCGCTCGGGTCCACGAACTGCCCACTTGCCGGAGCCGCCGCATCGACGGAGCTCCGCGCCGAGGCGGTCACGGACAGGTTCGTCATGCCCGCCGCCTGTGCGGCCTTCACCTTGACGATGCTCACCGGGTCGCTCTCGGTGACCCACCACGTCGTGGACCCCTGACTCAGCGGCGCGACCTGCTGACCGCCGATCGTCGTGTCGCTGCCCTTCTTGACCGTGTGCGCGGCGACACCGAGCTGGGCGGCGAGCGTACCCAGATTCCCGAGGTCGCCGAGCGCGAGACCGACGTCATTGCTCGACGCGACGGCCCACTTCTGCTCGAAGCCCTTGGCGGCGGTCTGCTGGCTCTGGTCGCTGTTGTAATACGCCTGCCAGAACGACTGGCCCTTGAGATAGGTCTTGCCGCCCGCCGCCAGGAACCGGAAGGGATTGCCCTCGAACTCCCCGCTTCCGGTGCCGGCTCCGCCACTCCTGGAGGCGACCGTCACGTCGACCGTGATCGGCGACTGATTCGCGGTCAGGCTGCCCTGGAACTCGTGGGCACCGGCCTTCGTCCACTGCTGCGAGGCGTCGATCGCCAGCTGCGAGGCGGACTTCGTCAGGAAGGGGATCGGGATGCCCGAGCATCCGGCGAGCAGGATCCCCGCCAGGCCGGCGGCGGCGGCCAACGTGACCAGTCTTCGAAAACGCATCTATTCCCCCCAACGCTCGAAGGCGGCACCTTGATCGCCGGCTCCCGGCCGGAAGCGGCGACTGCACGATCGTAGCCGGGGCCCCGCCGCCCTAGCGCACGTCAAGCCGGCGGAAGCCCTCCGCGTACGCGTACCCGGCCGGCCGGCCCCGTTCCTCGAGACCCGCCTTCACGAAGCGCTCGATGTCGTCGTGACGGCGGTGCGGCTTGTCGATCTGGCTGGCGTGGCAGGCGAGCGCCCGCAGCTTGGCCTCCACATAGCCGCTCACGTCCACCAGATGGTCGGTCTCGACGGCGCCGCCGATCCAGACCTCCTCCACTCGATGCGGCTGCCAGCCCTCCACCAGGAGATCGCGGAACGCGCGCGGGTTGCGCGAGTCGGGGTAGACCGCCTGCAGCGTCGCCTCGCCGACCGCGAGATGATCCGGATGGTCGGCGCCGGCGCGCCCCGAGCGCAGTGCCCGCACCGGCGACTGCGTGAGCACCAGCTGCGGTCGGTGCTCCCGGATCTCGCGGACGATTCGGCGGCGCAGATCCAGGTTGGCGACGAGTTCGCCGTCGCGCAGGCCGAGAAAGCTGACGTCCCGCACGCCGAGCACCGCGGCGGCGGCGCGCTGCTCGCGATAGCGCGTCTCGGTCAGCTCCACGTCGTCGACCGCGGGATCCTCGCCTCCCTGCGCACCGTCGGTGCAGATGACATACGTCACCTCCGCCCCCTCCGCAGCCAGCTTCGCGACGGTGCCGCCGAAGCCGAACTCCGGGTCGTCCGGGTGCGCGCACACGCAGAGCACCCGCTGCGGCGTGAACGCCGCCGGCTCGTTCGCATCGGGCATCAGACCGTGCCGACCTTGACCAGGTTCGTCTGGCCCGGCTGCCCGACCGGCACGCCGGCGACGAGCACCACCCGGTCGCCCTCGCGGACGAGCCCGCTCCGCCGGGCCGCCGCGGTCGCGTTCTCGATCATCATGTCGGTGTCGTCGCCGGTCTCGACCTGCAGCGGCACGACGCCCGAGTAGAGCGCCGTCCGTCGCAGCACCCTCGCGTGCGGGCTGGCGGCGACGACCGGCACCGCCGGATGCGCCTTGCTGACGTGCAGCGCGGTCGCACCCTGCTCCGTGAACGCGATGATCGCACGCGCCCGCACCTCCTCGGCGACCCCGGCGGCCGCGTGCGCCATCGCCGACGCGACGGTGCCGGCTCGCCACCCCTCCCGTTCCCGGTGGTAGGCGGGATGCCGCTCCGCCGCGAGGCAGATCCGCGCCATCGCACGCACCGTCTCGGTCGGATGGGCGCCGATCGAGGTCTCCTGGGACAGCATCACGGCGTCGGTACCGTCCCAGATCGCGTTCGCGACGTCCGACGCCTCGGCGCGGGTCGGGCGGTTCGACGTCACCATCGACTCCAGCATCTCGGTCGCCGTGATGACGGGCACCCCCCGTGAGTTCGCACGCCGGATGATGTCCTTCTGGGCGGCGGGAACCTCTCCGATCGACAGCTCGACCCCGAGGTCTCCGCGCGCGACCATGACGGCGTCGACCTCTTCGATGATCTCGGACAGGTTGACGAGCGCCTGCGCCCGCTCCAGCTTGGCGATGACCGGCGCGAAGACGCCCACCTCCGCCATCGCCGCCCGGCAGGCGCGCACGTCGGCGGCGCTGCGCACGAACGAGAGCGCCAGATAGTCGAAGCCCACCTCGGCACCGAGCCGCAGGTCGCGCAGGTCCTTCTCGGTGAACGGGGGCAGGTCGATCGGGCGGCCCGGGACGGCGACGCCCTTGCGCTCGCCCAGGAGGCCGCCGCGTACGACCCGGCAGGCGGCGTCGGTGCCGTCGCAGCCGGTCACCCGCAGCTCGATCTGCCCGTCGCAGAGCAGGACGCGATCCCGCACCCGCAATTCCTGGAGCACGACCGGCTGGTCGACCCCGACCAGCGACTCGTGCCCGACGACGTCGCGTGCCGTCAGCGTCACGGTGCTGCCCCGGACGAGGCGGATCAAGGGGTGGCTGAGCGCGCGGGTCCTGATCTTCGGACCCTGCAGGTCCTGCATCAGCGCGACATAGCGGCCGGTCGCGGCAGCGGCCTCGCGAACCAGGTCGACGGTGCGCCGGTGGGTCTCCTCGTCGCCGTGGGAGAAGTTGAGGCGGGCGACGTCCATGCCCGCGCTGATCATGCGGCGGAGCACGCCAGGTTGCGTGCTGGACGGGCCGAGCGTGCAGACGATGCGAGTCCTTCTCATCGGGCACGCGCACCCCGGAGCGGGATGGTGCGTAGCAGTGCGGGCATCAGTCGTTCGAGTGTAGGTTTTTCAGCCTTCCCGGCCGACCGCGCGCTGACGGACGGCCTCGTAGAGCGCGATACCCGCCGACACCGACGCGTTGAGGCTGCGCAGCCGGCCCGCCATCGGCAGGCGCAAGCGCGCATCGCAACGCTCGCGAACCAGCCGGTGCACCCCACCCCCCTCCCCGCCGACGACCAGGCACACCGGCTGTGTGAGATCGAACGTCCACGGTTCGCGATCGCCGTGGGGATCGAGCGCAACGGCCCAGATGCCACTGCGACCCAATTCAGGGATCGTCGACGCGAGACCGGGCACGCGACAGATGGGGACCAGCTCGCTGGCGCCCGAGCTCGCCTTCACCGCGGCCGCGCTCAGGGGCGCCGTCCGTCGCTCGGGCAGGATCGCCGCATCGGCGCCGGCCGCCTCCGCGCTGCGGAGGATCGCGCCGAGATTGTGCGGATCCTCGACGCCGTCCAGCGCGACGAGCAGGGTCGGACGCATCGCGAGCAGCGCGCGCAGGTCGAGGAACTGGCGCGGTCGCAGCCGCCCGGCGACCCCCTGATGCAGCCCGCCGGCACAGAGCGCGTCGAGCCGCTCGCCCGGCACGACGTCGATCCGCGCCTCAGAAAGCAGCTCGCGCAGCTCCACGACGCGGGGATCGGACGGCAGCTCGGCGGCCACCAGGGCACGCCGCAGGCGCCCCGCCCGCGCCGCTTCCAGCACCGCGTTGCGTCCGTAGATCAGCTCCCCGTCGCGCAGCGGGCGGCTCTCGCCGGCACCGCGCCGGCCTTCCCCCGCGGGCGGTCGGCCGGACCGAGCCGAGGACGATCCCGGTTGTCTCGCGCGACCCCCGTCCGACGATCGGCCCTGTCCGCGCCGGTCGCCGTCGCGACCTCGCTCCTGGTCCCGCTTCTTTTTCACACGTCTCTTCCCATGAGTGGTCGCGCAGCCCGCGGCCGGCGACACGAAACCCGCCGAGCTCAGGCGAGGCGGCGCCAGCGCACGCCCGACGGGGTGTCCTCGAGCAGCACGCCGCTGCGTCGCAGCTCCTCCCGGATCAGGTCGGCGGCGGCGAAGTCGCGGCGGCCCCTCGCCTCCTCCCGCAGCGCGATCTGTCGCTCGACGCGGGCATCGAGCTGCTCGGGCGCCTCGGCGAGGATGTCCAGATGCGTGTCGACGTCGGTGAGTGCCGCGAGCAGCTCGCGGCGGCCGAGATCGCCGACCGCCCCCGCGTCGAGCGCCGCGTTCGCCTCGCGGACGAGCTCCATGACGACGCCGATCCCCCGCGCCAGGTTCAGATCGTCGTCGAGCGCTTCCTGATAGGCGGAGCGTGCGACGGCGGCACGGTCGACGAGCCTCCGATCGTCGACGTCGACGGCCGGGACTTGGCGCAGGCGGTGCGCGAGGTCGCGCAGCCGGCGCACTTGCTCGACCGCGCTGTGGAGCCCGTCCGAGGTGAGTGCCAGCGGCGACGCATAGTGCGCGCTCGCCAGCAGAAAGAAGCGGACGGCGGCCGGCTCGTACCCGCCCGCCAGGAGATCGCGCGCGGTCGCGATGTTGCCGAGACTCTTCGACATCTTGTCCCCGCCGGACGCGGTCAGGAACTCGCCGTGCACCCAGTGGCGGCAGAAGGGATGCCCGGTCGCGCCCTCCGACTGCGCGATCTCGTTCGTGTGGTGGGGGAACCGGAGGTCGACACCGCCGGTGTGCAGATCCAGGGTCTCCCCGAGGTAGCGCATCGACATCGCCGAGCACTCGATGTGCCACCCCGGCCGGCCGCGACCGAACGGCGACTCCCACACGGCCCCCACCTTCTCGTCGACCGGAGCGACGGCCTTCCAGAGCGCGAAGTCGGTCGCCGTCTCCTTCTTGTATTCGTCCGAAGCGACGCGAGCGCCGGTCCGGAGCTGCTCGCGGTCGAGGTGCACGAGCCGGCCGTAGTCGGGGAACGAGGCGATGCGGAAGTAGACGCCGTCATCGACCACGTACGCGTGCCCGCGCTCCAGGAGACGCTGGATGAGCTCGATCATCTCCGGGATGTGCGCGGTCGCCCGCGGATACTCGGTCGCCGGGCGGATCCGCAGTCGTGACAGATCCTCGAACAGGTTCGCTTCGTACCGTGCCGTGAACTGCTCGATCGAGACCCCGGCGAGGTCGGCGCTGCGGATGATCTTGTCCTCGACGTCGGTCAGATTCATCACGTGGTGCACGCGCAGGCCGCTCGCCTCGAGGTGCCGGTGCAGGAGATCGTTGAGCAGGAACGTGCGGAAGTTGCCGACATGAGGGTCGGCATAGAGCGTCGGCCCGCAGGTGTAGAGGCGCACGACTCCCGGCTCGACGAGCCGGAGAGGCCGCCGTTCGCCACTTGCCGTGTCGTGGAGGCGCAGGCTCACGAGTCCCGCTCCAGCAGCGCGACCGCCGAAGCTGCGATCGCCTCACCGCGACCGAGCGCGCCGACGCCCTCCGGCGACGTTGCCTTGACCGAGATCTGCGCCGGGTCGATGCCGAGCCGGGTCGCGAGGC
>JBAPVZ010000727.1:0-3741 GCA_049283435.1 Candidatus Dormiibacterota bacterium | reverse complement strand
CGGGTCGAGATCACGACTCACCTCCGCAACCTGGACGGGCGTGAGATGCCCGGCGAGGTGGTCCTCGACCTTCACGTCCCGCCGCCGGACGCCGCTCGGCCGGGCCCCCCGCCGCTCCGGCTGCGCCGAAGTTTCACGATGCCGGGGGGCAGCGAGCGCACCGTGAAGATGACGATGACGGTCCCCGAGGCGCGTCCCTGGTCACCCTGGCGCACCGGCCGGCAGACGCTCTACCGGGCGACGGCGACGGTCCGTGTGCGCGACGAGGAATCAGTGCGCTGGGAGGACCAGTTCGGATTCCGCGACGTCGTCCTGCAGGCGGGCTCGGACGGCTGGAGCGCCTCCGCGAGCGGCCAGCCGATGTTCCTGCGCGGCGCCAACTACCTTCCCAACCTGCGGTTGGACGAGCTCGACGAGGAGACCTTCCGCGCCGACCTGCAGCTCGCGAAGGAGGCCAACCTCGACCTGCTCCGCGTGCACGGCCACGTCCTCCCCGACGAGTTCTACCGGCTCGCCGACGAGGTCGGGATGCTCGTCGTCGCCGACTTCCCGCTGACGCTGTCCTATGCCTACCACGCGAGCGCCGAGGAGACGAAGTTCTTCGAGCACGGCGTCCGCGCGCAGGTGCCGGAGATGATCCTGCTGCTGTGCAATCGACCCTCGATCGTCCTCTGGGTCGCCCACGACGACCCACCCTGGATCGCGAGCAACGCGGCGCTCGGCGACGTGCACGCGGTGCGGCAGAACTACACGATCGACCAGGAGATCAAGGCGACGATCGAGCATCTCGACCCGACCCGCCCGGTGCTGGCGGCCTCCGGCGAGCTCGACCAGCACCTCTGGCTCGGCTGGCGGGAGGGGAGCTGGCATCACTTCGGTGAGGTCCTGCCGACGTTCGTCACCGAGTTCGGCGCCCAGGCGCTGCCGGCGCTCGATTCACCCGACTGGGAGGCGCTGCGGCGACGCTGGCCGGTGGCGGCGGACGACGCCGCCTGGCTCTACGCCGGCTACGAGCCGCCGGCCTGGTCGGAGCACGGCGTCGGGCTGCCAGACGACTACGAGACGCTCGACGAGTACGTCGACGCGAGTCAGGAGTACCAGGCCTGGCTGCTCTCCTACGCGATCGACCAGCTGCGCAAGCGCAAGTTCGAGCCCTGCTGGGGCGCCGTCCTGTTCGCGCTGACCGACTCCTTCCCCGGCATCGGCTTCGGGCTGCTCGATCATGCTCGGCGAGCGCGGCCGGCGCTCGACGCGGTGCGCGAGGCCTTCCAGCCGCTGCGACTGATCATCGACCCGGTCGGCTTCACCCCGCTCGTCCCCTTCGGCGTCGGCTGGCAGCCGGACGACGAGATCACGATCCGGCTCGTCGTCGTCAACGATGACCCGGAGCTGGAGGGCGAGGCGGAGATCCGCTGGACGGTCGTGCGGGACGAGGCGCTGGAGCGGGGCGCCTTCGGCCGCCTGTTCGACAGCATGCGCCGCAAATCGTCCGGTGGAACGGTCCCGCTCACGTTGCCGACCGCGACCGAGCCGGCGCTCCAGGTCACGTCTCTCTCGCTGCCGATCGACGCCGAGGGCGACTACACGTTCGAGGCGGAGCTGCGCCTGCCCGGGCGCGAACCGCAGACGACGGAGCTGCTGTTCCGGATCGCCGATCGTCTGGAGACGGTGCGCCGGCGCTCCCTGCTGCCCGTCTACCTGGCCGAGCGCATCGTCGTCGACGGCAGCCTGCGGCAGGTGCCCGAGGGGCTGCGCTTCACGCTCCGCAACCGGACGCGACCCGCGGTGCTGACCGGGCTCGGCGAGGTACGGCTCGACGGCGGGCAGGTGCCCGAGCCGAGGCTGCTGCTGGAGACCGACGGCGCCCGGATCCCGGTGCCCCGGCGGGTCGAGCTGCCGGTCGATCGCGACGTCGAGATCCTGCTCGAGCTGACCCGGCGTCTCGAGCCGGGCGAGCACGAGCTGGAGGTCGACCTCACCCTCCCGGGAATCGCGAGCGGTCGGGTGCGCGTCCGGGGGCGGACCGCCGAGGAGGAGACGGTGTGAGCGCGTTGTGGTTCATCCCGCACACGCACCAGCTCGTCATCGGGGGGCTGCTCGCGGTCGCCGTGATCGCGTCGATCCTGAGCGTGGTGACCTTCACCCTCGGCCGCGGCCGGTCGCGCCGCGCGCGCTCGCGGCCGGCGGCGATGGAGCAGTCGGTGTCCTTCACGCGAGGCCTGGCCGACCACCGGCGCGACGACGGGGGAGAACCGTCCCGGCGAGAGTGACGGTGGCCTTCGTCGCCGGCGGCGACCTCCCCGATGCCCCTGCTACGCTTCGCTGAGGACCGGCCGGAGCGGGAGGAGCGCCGGGGTTGTGGGAGGTGAATGTGGCTGAGGTGACAGTTCCGCGCGGCGTGCGCGTGGGCAATGTTCGCTGGGGAATCGGTGCTCTGCTCGGTGTGGGCGTCATCGTCAACTATTTCGATCGCGTCAACATCTCGGTCGCGACCGCGCCGATGTCCAAAACGTTCCACCTCGGGCTCGGCGAATTCGGCATCGTCATCTCCGCGTTCAGCTGGTCGTACCTGCTGGCGCAGATCCCGGTCGGCACGCTGCTCGACCGGGTCGGCGTCAAGTGGCTGCAGCGGATCGGCACCTTCCTCTGGGGCCTGGCGAGCCTGCTCACGGCGGTCGCCGGCGGCCTCGGGATCGTGCTGCTGTCGCGCGTCCTGCTCGGGATCGCCGAATGCCCGGCGTTCCCCGGGGCGTCCAAAGCGACCGGCTACTGGTTCCCGCTGAGCGAGCGGGCGCGGGCGACCTCGCTGTTCGACGGCGCCGCGAAGTGCTCGAACGTGATCGGGCTGCCGGCGGTGGCGGCGGTGATGGGGGCGTGGGGCTGGCGTGCCGGCTTCGTGTTCACCGCACTGCTGAGCTTCGCGTTCGGGATTGTCTGGTGGTGGCTCTACCGCGACCGCGACGAGCATCCGCGGCTCGGCGCCGCGGAGCGGGCGTACATCGTCGCCGGCGGTGCGCAGCAGCTGGGACCGCCACCGGGCGGCGTGCTGCGCGGGCTCGGCTATGCCCTTCGCCAGCGCAAGGTCTGGGCGCTGACGCTCGGCTTCGCGTGCTACAGCTACGGGTTCACGCTGCTCAGCAGCTGGCTGCCGGGCTACCTCCAAACCGAGATGCACATGTCCGTGCTGGGCAGCGGCCTCTACTCGATCGGGCCCTGGCTCGTCGCCACCCTCGCCGACGTGCTGATCGGCGGCTGGCTCCTCGACTGGGTGATCTCGCGCGGCCACGACCAGAGCCGCGTGCGCAAGATCTTTCTCGTCTGCGGGTTCGCCTGCGGCCTGGCGATCGGGTTCGCTGCCCTGACCCGCGATGTGAACGTCGCGATCGTCTGCATCGCGGTGTCGCTCGGTGGGCTGGCGGTCGCAGCGCCGATCGGCTGGAGCCTGCCGGCGATCGTCGCGCCGCAGGGAGCGGTCGGTGCCGTGGGCGGCTTCATGAACTTCGTCAACTCGCTGACCGGCGTCGTCGTGACGATCCTGACCGGCTTCATCGCCCAGGCGACCCATTCCTTCGCGGGACCGTTCGTGCTCGCCGCCGCCGTGCTCGCGTTCGGGATCGTCTTCTACACGGTCGGGCTGGGGAGGATCGAGCAGCTGCCGCCGGCCACGGCGCTCGCGGAGGAGGCGGCCTCGGCGTAGCGCGGGCGAGGCGACCGAGTGCCGGCGAACGGCCCCCTGGGTGC
>JBAPVZ010000726.1:0-1727 GCA_049283435.1 Candidatus Dormiibacterota bacterium | reverse complement strand
CACCGGGGTCGGGTGTCCCTGGCGGAACAGCACCCCATAGATCTGCAGCGAGCCGTCTTCGTTCACGTAGTAGCGATAGCCGGGCCGGCCGTCTACCTCGGTGCGGAACTCGTCGTCGGTCCAGCCGGCGCCGAGCAGCGCGCGCCGCAACAGTGGCGCGAGCCGCTCCACGACCGCCTGCCGGTCGGTCAGGCGGTCGGGGCCTTCCATCACGCGGCGAGCATCCTCCACGAGCTCGCGAACGCCGTAGTCCGTCGTCTTCTCTGCAGCCATGCGGTCCTCCCTTTGGTCACCGTCTCCGGGCACGTTCACCATCGCTTTCGCGGCCTTCCGGAAGTAGCTCCAGAGCGCCGAGTCGTCGGCGGCCGGAAGCCCGAGCTCGTCGAGCGCGGCTCGCATGTGCACGAGCCAGCGGTCACGCGCGGCCGTGGTCACCGAAAACGGCGCGTGGCGGGCGCCGAGGCGGGGTCGCCCGCGCAGCTTCGAATAGGCCGAGCCGCCCCCCCAATACTGGAGCAGGAACAGCCGCAGGCGCTCTTCGGCCCCGGCGAGATCGGGCTCGGGATAGATCGGACGCAGCACCGGGTCGGTCGCGACGCCCCGATAGAACCGTGCGACGAGCGTCGCCAGCGCAGGCGCGCCGCCGACCGCCTCGTAGACGTGGCGCTGCGTCGGCGTGCTCATCGCTCTGCGGTCACGGCTCGGTGCTCACCGTTCCTGGCTCGCCGCCGGCGGTGGCTCCGGCGCGTTGATCATCGACTCACCCGCCTTTTCGAAGTAGTTCCAGAGCAGGGCGTCGAGCCTCTCCGGCAGCTCCTCACCGTCGAGCGCCGCCCGCATGCTGCGCAGCCAGTGGTCGCGCGCGGTCGGCGTCACCGCGAACGGCAGGTGGCGCATGCGGAGCCGGGGATGCCCGCGCCGCTCGGAGTAGGTGGTCGGGCCGCCCCAATACTGGATCAGGAAGAGTCGCAGCCGTTCCTCGGCGCCGGCGAGATCGGCTTCCGGATAGATCGCGCGCAGCACGGGATCGGCGGCGACCCCGGCGTAGAAGCGGCCGACGATGCGTGTGAACGCCGCCTCGCCACCGACGGCGTCGTAGATCGTCACCTGCTCTGGATCGGCCACCACCCCAGTCTCCCATTTGTCTCGGTTCAGCTTCGGTTCATGCCCGAGTGGGAGGATCAACGGTGCGATGAGCTATCGATACGCACCGCCGACGCCGGACTATCCAGGATCCGGCGCCGGTCGGGTTACCTCCTCAACACTGAGCGCGGTCCTCAGCCTGCTCGGCCTGGGCGCACTGTTCACGGCCGGCGGCGCCGCGATCTCGAGCTACCTCGGCGGGGCGGGCTTCTTCATCGGCCTGATCGGCGGCTTCGCCTGCCTGATGGTGCTGCAGTTCGTGCGCGAGCGCGCGCCCTGGAACCTGATCCTCCTCTTCGCGTTCACGACGCTGGAGGGCTTCGTCATCGGCAGCGTGCTGGAGGCGTACCTCGCGGCCGGCCTCGGCATGCTCGTCCTCGCGGCCGCCGCCGCGACCGGCTCGGTGACGATCGTCGCCGGCATGATCGGCTACTACACGAAGCGCAACCTGGCCCGCTTCGGCCCGATCCTCTTCATCGGCCTGATCGCGCTGATCGTCGCCTCCGTGATCGGCCTGTTCGTGCATCTGACCGTGCTGCAGATCGCGATCTCGGCCGGGGGCGCTCTCCTCTTCACCGGGTTCC
>JBAPVZ010000725.1:0-2626 GCA_049283435.1 Candidatus Dormiibacterota bacterium | reverse complement strand
GTCCTGCGCGGGCCCGAACCGACGCTGTCCTACAGCGCGATCAGCACCTACCGTGAGTGCCCCCTACAGTACTGGTACCGCTACCGGCTGCGGCTGCCGGCGCCGCCGACGGTCGAGGCCCAGCTGGGCACGATCGTGCACGAGGCGATCGCGAGCGCGGGCCGGCGCCGTCGGGACGGCGCGTCACTCGGCGAAGCGTCGCTGCTGGCGATGTACGAGGACGCGTGGGAGGCGGTCGCCTTCGTCGACCCTCGGCGGCGGCCGGTGCTGGAGGCCCTCGGCTGGCGCTGGGTGCGCGACCTCTGGGCGCGCGGCGAGCTGGAAGCTGCGCCCGCCTTTGTCGAAGAGCCGTTCACGGTGCCGCTCGAGGGCTGGACGCTGCGCGGCATCATCGATCGGGTCGAGCCGATTCCGGGGCGGGAGGCCTGGCGGATCGTCGATTTCAAGAGCGGGCGACCGCTGCCGACGACCGAGTTGCGGCGCGATCTGCAGCTCGCCCTGTATGCGCTGGGCGCGCGGCGCGGGCTGGCACTGGGCTCGCGCGGCGCCGAGGACCTGGATGGAGACACGCTGGAGCTGGAGATCCGCTACCTGAGAGGTGGCGAGGGGGTGCGACTGGCGCCGGACGACCGCCTGCTGGAACGCGCCGAGGCGGCCGGCCGCGACGTCGCCGACAAGGTCCGCCAGGGTCGTTTCGAGGCTCGCCCGACCGTGCGGCGCTGCCGGCTCTGCGCCTATCGCCTCGCCTGTCCGAGCGGCCAGTAGAGGCTCGGTTTCCGGCGCACGAGCCGGAGGCACTCGTCCACGATCGCCTCGGTCGCGCCGGGTCGGGCGACGAGCGCCGCCCGCCGGGTCAGGCGATCCAGCTCGGCGCCGTCCCGCTCCAGCAGGCTCTGCACGGTGCCGCGCAGATGGTCGGGCTTCTTCACGTAGAGGCCGACCTCCTGGTAGAGCACATAGCGCACGTTCGGCGTCTCCTGGCCGGGCAGGTAGCTCGTGAGGAGGATTGGCAGGCCGGTCACCATCGCCTCCGCGATCGCACCCGGGCCAGCCTTGCCGACGACGAGATCGGCAGCGCGCATCGCGTCCGGCATGGTGTCGACGTAGCCGAGGATCAGCGCCGGCGTACGGAACTGTGAATGCAGCTGGAGGAGCCGCTGCCGAACGTGCTCGTTGCGCCCGCAGACGACGATCACCTGCCAGGGGTTGTCGTCCCAGCACAGGGACAGCACCTGGTCGAGCAGGCCGCTCGAGCCTTCGCCACCGGAGGTCACGAGGAGCGTCGGACGATCGGGCTCGAGCCCGAGCTCGCGGCGCAGCCGCTTCTTCTCGCCCGGCTCGGCGGGCCGGAAGGCGCGCGCGACCGGGAGCCCGACGGTGCGGAGCCGCTACGAGCGCACCCCGCGCCGCAGCATCGACTGACGCGCCGGCTCGGTCGGCACGATCACGAGGTCGGCGCGGGTGCATGCCCACCCCCGATGCAGGTTGATCAGGTCGGTGACGACGGTGACGAACGGTGGCCGCCGGCGGCTCGCGACCCCGATGGCGTCGATCGAGACGTGATTCAGCAGCGGGTGGACGGAGATCACCAGGTCGGGTTCCAGCCGGCGCAGCGTGCGGGTGATCCGCACCCGCACCTGGCCGCCGAACGTGGTCCGCAGCATCGCCCAGGCGGGACGCGTGTTGGACGAGTGGTAGATCGGTCCCCAGGCCCGCCGGGCGCGCCGGATCAGGGAGGGATAGAGGCCCGCCACATGGCGTACGACCGGCGGCCCCTGCCCGATCAGGGGATCGGAGAGCTGGACGTCGGCTCCCGCCACCCGGGCCTCGATCGACTCGGCGATCGCGCGGGCGGCGGCGCGGTGCCCTCCTCCGGTGTCGGAGTAGAGGATCAGGACGGTCAGCTGCCGCCCCTGCGCGGCTACGGCCGGCGACCGCCGTTCTGACGCCTGACCTCGGCTCGGCGAGCGACCCATCGCATGTTGTACCGCGAGAGGAGCCAGGTCACGACGACGAGGAGGAAAAGCGCGGTGGAGACCCAGAACACGTTGGAGCGGGCGAGGGTGACCGGGTCGATCGACGTCTGACCGGATTGGTTCTGCTGGATGATGAAGGCGGCGATGTCGGCAACGTCCGAGGTGGTGAGCGAGTTGTTGCCGCCCTTGACCGGCATCGTCCCGTAGCCGCCGACGCCCGACTTGCCGTGGATGACCGTGTCCTCGATGTAGGTCGCGCTCAGCGGGGTCTTGGTGTCGCCGAGGTTCGTGATCGGGTTCAGCTGCGGGCCGATGCCACCTTCCAGGTTGGCGCCGTGGCACGTCGCGCAGGTCTGCGAGTAGAGCTGCTGGCCGTTCGTCGGATTGCCGGGCAGCGCGGCCGCCGCCTGCGCGCTCTGCGTGCTGACACCGAACGCGGTGTAGGTCCAGACGCCCAGGACGAGCGGGACGCAGACCGTGATCAGAGTCGGCAGAAGGCGTCGAAATCGTTGCACCATCGGCCCCGTCAAGATAGCAGACGCCCGGGTCGGGGCTCGCTCCGGAGCGTGACCGGCAGCGGACGCGGCGCGAGCTCAGATCGGGGTCCAGCTCACCGGTCCCGGCGCCCAGCTGAACGGCGAGCCGGGCTG
>JBAPVZ010000724.1:0-2058 GCA_049283435.1 Candidatus Dormiibacterota bacterium | reverse complement strand
CCCGCCGGTCGGACTCGACCTCCGCGTGCGGCGGACCGCGTTCGATGCCATGATCGCCCCCGAGCTGGACCTCGTGTTCGTCGCCATCGCCGAGGCGCTCGAGAAGGCGAACGTCACCGCCGCGCAGGTCGACCGGGTGCTGCTGACCGGGGGCTCCTCACAGATCCCCGCGTTCCGGGCCCGCCTTGTCGAACATTTCGGCGAGGAGCGGCTGGAGGGCCGCGACGCGTTCACCGCGGTCGCGCACGGTCTCGGCGCGTACGCCAGACAGACCTGGCTCGCCGCCGCCTGACCCGCACGTCGACGGGTCGACCCTCAGGCGAGGATCTCCACCTCTCCACGCTCACCGGCTGCCGCGGCAAACCGGAGCAGGCGCCTGCCCTCGGCGACGAGCCGCGCGGTGTCGTGCGCGCTGAGCGCCGCCAGCGGCTCGACGATCAGACGCAGCTCGCCGGCGCGGCGGATCAGATCCCACGACCCGCGCACGAAGCCGTCGACCAGAAGCGATCCCTTGACGATGCCGTTGATCGTGATCATCACCTTGCGATGCGCATCGCTGATCACGCGCGAGCGATCAGCGTGCGACAGCAGCAGGTTGTCGTAGGCGGGAAGCAAGCGCACCGGCGCCGGGGTGTCCGGGTCGGGGCGAGGCGCTTCCGGAAGGTCGAAGAGCAGCCGGCCCTGCTCGTCAGCGAACGTCAGCAGCCGGTCGCGGAGGCGCTCGACGACCGCGCCGAGCCGGGTCAGGCCGGACCACGCCTGCATGTCCTGCACGGTCGCCGGCCCGAATGCGTTCAGATAGCGCAGGACGAGCTCGTCCAGGGACGTCGAGGTGTCGAGGGGCGAGCCGAGCCACCGCTCCGCCGGCGTCAGCACCGCACGCCCCGCGACCCCTTGGGCACCCCACACGGCACGTGGCGGGAGCTGGACCAGGGGGAGCCGCGCCCGGGCGACGAACGAGAGCGCTTGGGGATCGCGGTCCGGCCAGCGCGCCTGCAGCAGCCGACCGAGCTCGCTCGCGGTCCGCGGCACCTCCAGCAGCGCCGTCGCCGCCGCCGCGATCGCGTCGAGCTCCAGCCCCGCCAGCGCCGCGACGTAGGGCGACCCGGCATGCAACGGTCGTTCCAGCATCGGTTGCAGGAGCCCGCGCAGGCGGAGGCAGTCGGCGGCGGAGACGAGGTGGACCGTGCCCCGCAGGAGCGCGAGCCGGACCACGCGCCGCTGCTCGAGGAGCGCGGCCAGCGTCGTCGGGCGGAACGCTCGCAGCCGGGTCCAGAGCCCGAAGTAGGGCGGCAGCGGCGCCTGCGCCTGCAGGCCGATCAGATGCTCGATCGCGGCGATCGGGTCGAGTTCGGCTCGTCGCAGCAGCAGCTGGCGGGCGAGCAGGGCCCGGTTCAGCGCCCGCCGCCCGAGGACGGGGCGCCCCTCGCCGCTCACCCGTGGCTCGGGAATCGGGCGACCGGCTCGACCGTGCGGGTAACGACGCCGGTGCCGGGCTGGCGATCGATGCCGGGCATTGCAACGGCGAAGCGTACGGGAGACCGCTCACGCGGGTGCGTCCGGCGCCACGGTGGCGCGATCCTCGCGCCGCACGAGGAGCACCGCCCCGGCGGCGACCCCGAGGAGCGCGAACGCGATCAGGGCGGCGAAGGCAAGCCGGATGCCGTCGGTCAGGGCGAGGGAAGGAGCCGGCGCGGCCAGCGACTGGCGCGCGGCGCTCGTGCGCGACACCGCGACCGTCGATGCGATCGCGACGCCGATCGCGCCACCGACCTGGAAGGCCCGGGGGAAGGTGCAGGCTGCGGCCGATCGACGGTAGTGCAACGGTCACGATCGAGCTGTCGAGGATGACCATGAAGGACACGGCGCAGATCAGCGCGAGCGGCCTGCCAGCGGCGGGGGTCGGAGGGCGGCATCGGCAGTACTCCCGGGAGCTCGGACGGCCGGTAGCGATCACTCCTCTCGACCCGGCCGCGACCGGAAACTCATCGCCGGCCCATACGATGGAGCGCGATGCTCGCCGAAGAGGAGTCCCTGCGCGCCGCTCGTGAAGGCGAC
>JBAPVZ010000723.1:0-2903 GCA_049283435.1 Candidatus Dormiibacterota bacterium | reverse complement strand
CCTCCAGGACGTCGGCACCGGCGGCCCGGACTCCCGGCAGTGCCTCCTCCCAGCCCCCGGCCCCCTCGATGTGCGACTCGGACGCCTGCCGGGCCAGGGCGCGCACGGTGCGGTAGAGGTGGGCGATCAGCCGCAGTCGG
This sequence comes from Candidatus Dormiibacterota bacterium, assembly GCA_049283435.1. GTDB lineage: Bacteria > Chloroflexota > Dormibacteria > Dormibacterales > Dormibacteraceae > CAVTSA01. The sequence goes on along the minus strand of JBAPVZ010000723.1, from coordinate 2,763 downwards.
TCCTCCAGGCGGCTCAGGTCGTGGATGCGTCGGAGGTGCCACGGATTCCATCGCAGTGCCTCCTGCGCCGGGACGACCTCGGCCACGGCCGCGTCGGCCACCTCGCTATGCTCCCGAACCTGGCGCCGATTGGCCTCGTCCGCCTGCGTCGAGGGGTCGCCGACCAGGGTGAGACTGCGCCGCACATCCTCGCGTAGCTCCCCGGAGAGATCGCGCAGCTTGACGCGAAGGCGCCGGACCGGGTTCGGCGGCCAGACGAGGGCGGCGACGAGGACGCCGATGCCACCTCCCAGCACCGTCTCCCAGAGCCGATCCAGGTTGGCCGCGCTGCCGGACGCGAGCACGAGCAGGGCGGAGATCGCGATCTGGTTGTTGAGACCCTGGCGTGAGACCCGGAGCCGGCCTCCGAGCAGGAGGCAGACGAGCAGCACCGCCGCCAGGGCGAGCGGTGAGAGGCCGACGAAACGGGCGGCCAGGATCCCCAGCAGCAGACCGACGGCGACACCGAGCAGGAAGTCGAGCGAGTTGCGGAGCGAGCCATAGGCGTCGCCTTGCATGAGGATGATCACGGCGAGGACCGCATTGAACGGGTGCGGCAGGCCGACGTGGGGCCCGATCCACCAGGCGAGCCCGGCGCCGAGCGCGATCTTCAGGCTCTGGATGATGAGAGGCGGAAGAACCTCAGGAGGCTCGGCCAAGCGCCACAGCAGAGACCGAAGCCAGCGCCGGGCCGGTCGCCAAGCCCGACGTGCGGTGGCGATCCCTCTGCGCATCAGGCCGAGACTCCGAGCGTCGCGGCCCACGCTGCGCTGATGCGCCGGATCATCTACAGGCCGCCGGCCGGGAGCCGCACGGGCTGGACACCCATTGCTCGCAACCTACCTACTGGGGCTGCTCGCGTACTGACGAAGCTCACGGTCAGCGCGAGTAGAACTCGATGGTCAGGGACTTCATCGTAAAGCACCTGAACTTCCGACCGTGCAGGCAGGTGCTCGGCGCGGCCGGTGCGCGTGTCGCGATCTCGCTCCAGCCCGGCGGGTGGCGGCGCAATCGGCTCAGGCGCCTCCTGGGCGAGTGGTTCAATTGCATTCGTCTGGTCGCGGGTTTGGTCTGTCGATCGCCTGCTGGCCTGTTCACTCTCGTCGACAGCACTGGCATTGGGCCGCCCTATGGTGTAGGACGTGTGAGATCGGTATCCGTCGCCGAGTTTGCCGAGGCCGGTCCGCTGTTTGAAGCGGCCGGCTGTGAGGGGAGCCTCCTGGTCGTCGATGTTTCCGATGGACACGGCCTTGCGTGGCGGCCGAACACGGTCCACGTCGCGGCCTCGGTGTTCAAATTGTTGGTCGCGCTGGAGCTCACCTGCCGTGCCGCCGGCGGCGAGATCGACCTGTCGCGGCGTCTCCACCTCACCCCGGACCGGTTCACCCTCGGCGAGACCGGACTCTCCAGGTCCCGCGAGCCCGTCGACATCTCGCTCTGGGATCTCGCTCAGTCCATGATGACGGTGAGCGACAACGCCGCCACGGATGCCCTGATCGATGTGCTCGGGCTGGCGCGTATCAACCAGACGGCGCAGGATCTCGGTCTGCGTGACACGGTCGTCGTCGAAGACCTGGCTCGGACGTTGCGGAGATTCGCCTCCGATCTGGACTTCGGCTCGTATCGGGAGTTGCTTGACGCGCAGGGCGGGCGGTTGGGAGTCGTGGCACAGGAAGCAGCGACCTCTCATCGCCGCATCGCAAGAAGTTCAGTGCTCGACCCCTCGGCGGCGACCCGGACCAGCGCTCGCGACATGGTGCGCCTCCTGCGCATGGTGTGGGCCGAGGATGGTCTGCCGCCGGAGGGATGCTCGAACTTGCGCGACCTGATGGCGGCGCAACCCTCGACCCGGATCGGGGGGGCGCTCCCGACCGGCTGGCGGGTGGTCGGCGCCAAGACCGGTTCCCTGTTCGGCGTCGCACTCCACGAGGTGGGCGTCATGCGATCCTCCGCCGGTCGACTCTTCGCCGTGGCAGTTCTGACCCGAGCCTATGAGCCCTACCAGGGGCAGCCGGCGATCCTGCGCGCGATCAGCGATGTGGTGGCGCTGGCAGTCTCCGGCCTCGCGTGCGAGTAGGAGCCGTTCTGAATTTCGGAGATGATGTCGTGGCCTTGCTCTCCCGAACCGGTCGATCCAGCTACCGCGCCGGCGCGGTAGTCGTAACCGGGCCCCGGCAATCCGCCCAGCCGGCGGCGTGAAGTCCCTGGCGATCCTTTCGGCGCAACCAGGAAGAGGTGCTCGGGGACGGGTGCCCAGGGGCGGGGCCACGTCCAGCCCGACGGGACCCGCGTCAGTGGTGGCCCTGGCGGCCGAGGGTATCCACGGGGGTCGCGCCGGGGCGGGTCCATTGCGGCACGGGCCGGCTGGTAGGGCCCCAGGTGGCGACGCCGTCGGCGTCCGAGCGCCAGTACCAGCAAATCGGCGAGCCATGCCCACCGACCGGCGAGCCGGCCTGAGGGGCGTCGGGCCAGCCCTCCGGGTTGTCCTCCCACGCCTCGCGGCGGCCGTAGGGCGTCATGTCGAGCAGGCCGAGGGACCCGTTGACCGGCTCGTTGCCCCGGCCGGTCGTCGAGTAGGTGAGGAACACGCGGTCGCGGTCGCGCAGGTAACAGACGATGTGCCCCATGTGTCCCCCGACCGGTGGCTCCACGCCCCGCACGGAGTACCAGGGCCGCGTGTAACCCATGAACTCGACGTAGGGAGCCACTTCGTCCCACGGGCCG
>JBAPVZ010000722.1:0-5401 GCA_049283435.1 Candidatus Dormiibacterota bacterium | reverse complement strand
CGCGATCGACGCCTCGATGGGCGCTGCCGCTCCTCACCCGCCGTCCTCTCCGGCGTCTCGCCGGGCGACGCGTCGCCGGCCGCCGCGGCCGTCGCCTCGAGGGCGCCGGGGGCCCCGACCTCGGTTGGGCTCTGCTCCGTCATCGACGCCAGCCCGGACTCGATTGGCGCCGCTGCCTCGCCACCCTTGCGACGACGCCGCCGGCGCCGCCGATCCCCCCGCTTCGGGCGCGACAGCTTCTGGACCTGCGAGCGCACGCCGACCCGCTGGCAGGCGGTGACGACGGCGCCGACGCCGGCCACGAGGCCGTTCTCCCGCGCGTGCTCGAACAGCGGCCCGAAGAGCTCCGGCGCGCCGCCGATCACGGTCCGCGAGTCGCCGACGATGACGAGCAGCTTGCGAGCGCGTGAGATCGCGACGTTGACGCGGTTGGGGTCGTTGAGGAAGCCGATCGCCGCGCGGTCGTTGGAGCGGACGAGCGAGAGGATGACGCCGTCGGACTCGCGGCCCTCGAAGGCGTCGACCGACTCGACGTCATCGGGCGGCACGATGCCGCGCAGCGCGTGCACGAGCCGGCTCACCTGCGAGCTGTACATCGCAATGACGGCGAGCTTTGCCTTCCGAACGCGTTTGCGGACGATCGAGGTGATGTCCTTGCAGAGCGCGACCTCGAACTCGTTCGCGACCGAGCGCTGGGCGTCCCGGTACTCGTCCTGGGCGCCGGTGTCGACCCACACGACCTCACGGTCGAACGGCCAGGGCAGCGGCAGGCGCGGGTGCGGCGCCTCGTGCAGGAGGCGGCCTTCGTAGAAGAGATCGGAGACGATGCGTCCGATCGGCTCCCGCATTCGGTACTGGCGAGGCAGCATGATGCGCGACGCGCTCGGCACCTTGTCCCACATGTACCCGTAGAAGCTGTCGTCACGCACGGTCTCGTCGAGCGGGGTCTTGATCTCGAATCCGAGCGCCGCGTCCTCCATCACCGGCGGCAACTGGTTGACGTCGCCGATCATCACCCAGCGCTTCGCGAGCGGCATCAGCGCCAGAGCCTCGTTCGCCCGCACCTTGTTCGCCTCGTCGAGGATCAGCCAGTCGAACACCTTCATGCGGAGGCGCGAATCGATCGCGAGCCGGTTGCAGGTGCCGGCGACCAGGTTGTACTCCTCCAGGTCGTCGCCCTCGACGAGCGTGTGCCGCAGCCGGCGCGGCACCTTCCCCATCTCGGCGATCCGCGCCTGCCGCACGTGAGAGAACCCGAGCAGCCGCTCCTGGCCGGTGTCGACGGCGTCGTTCGAGTGCGAGGACAGGAGAATCGTCGCGTTGTGGTTGCGCCCGAGGATGCGGCGGATCGACTCCACGATCGCGGTCGTCTTGCCGGTGCCGGGTGGCCCCTGGATCATATAGAGCTGACCCGGTCGCATGCCCATGACGCGGGCGACCGCCTCCGCCTGCTCGGCGTTCGGGTCCGGCAGGTGATGGGCCCGGCGACCGTCGAGCGGCGCCTGCGGCGGCGAGCCCAGCCAGCCGGAGTCGGCGAGCATCGCGGCGAGCGCGCCGGTGCGAGGCGAGGCGATCTGCACCTGCCGGATGACGGAGCGCTGCGCCTCGAACATCTCGACGCTGGCGGTCGGCAGGACGATGCCTTCGTCGGGCAGCGCGTCGTAGCGCCGAAAGCTGACCCAGAGCACGTCGCCCTGCACCCGATCGAGCGTCATGCCCCGGTACTCGGGGAAGCCCTGCGACCGCACCGTCAGCGAGTCGATCCCGCGATAGACGCGCGCATCGCCCTGGATGATCTGCAGCGCGGCCCGGACGTACTCGCCGCCGCGCAGGCTCTCGCCGCACTCCGGGCACAGGCTCAGGGCTTGCCCGATCTCGATCGCGGCCTCGCAGTTCGGGCATTCGACCCACTGCTCGATCGCCTCGTAGCGACGGACGGCGCTCTCGGCCTGGCGCTCGCGGTAGTCCCGCAGGTGCTCGATGAAGCGAAGCGTCGAGTCGGTGATCGGCGCCGCTTTCGCCTCCTCGCGCAGCGCGAGCGCGGTGAAGCCCTCGAGGTCGCCGTCCCATTGATCGACGAGCTGCAGCTCGCGGTAGTGCAGCCAGAGCCGCGCTCGTTCGCTCTCGTAGGCGGACTCGACCTGCTGCAGCTCGGTGATCTCGAGCGCGAGCCCCGAGCGGGTCCGGCCGAGACGACCGGTGAGCAGGGTCGACGCGACCTGCCCGATGAACTCGAGCGGTCGGTCCGGCCGGCCCATCTTGTAGTAGCCGTCGATCTCCCCATGCTCTTCGAGCACCTGGCGCAGCCACTCGGGGCCGCCGGGCACGAAGGCGAGCTTCTCGGCAGCGGGGCTGTGCGGGCGAATGCGGATGCCCAAGCGCCCAGCCTGGATCTCCTCACCAGGAATCTCCGGATTCCAGAGCGGCAGGATATCGCCGGGATAGATCACGCCCATGCAGCCTGGCGGGCCACGTCTGTAGCAGGAACGAGGATCTGGATCACGTGTACTCTGGGGGGCTCAGCCAAGAGCCCAGATGGCGCCCCCGAATGGGAGACGTTTCGGCCTCCGAAGGTACCAAACCTTTGTACCGTGCCGGGGCCGTTGCGAACTAGCGTACGCGATTCCGCCAGCGAACGTGTGGTCACTCCGGCAGGGGACGCCGGCTCGTCTCCGGCAGCAGGAGCAGCAGCAGGGCGCCCAGGACGGCGAATCCGGCGCAGATGAGCAGGGCGCCGCCGGCGCCGGTGACGGGCTCCAGGCGGCCCAGCACCTGCAGGCCGGCGATGCCGCCCACCGCCGTCGCCGTCGCGTTCATCGCTTCCGAGGTCGCCCGCGCGCGCGTCGGGAACAGCTCTCCGAACCAGGTGCCGAGCACGGGCGAATTGCCGCTGGCGAGCGTGCTCCAGATCAGGTTGCCGGTCCAGTAGGCGGGCTGCCCGCCGACGAACGTGAGACCGGTGAAGGCCGCGGTCAGGACCGCCAGGACGGTGCCGAGCAGGCGCCGGCCCCATCGATCCGAGAGGCGGGCGCCGACCGCGAAGGCCGGGATCGAGACGATGCCGGAGACGATGATCACGGCGCTCAACGTCGCCGGCGGCATCCCGAGCTCGCCGCCGAACAGCACGACGAACAGCCCGGCCGGCACGTACAGGAGCGATCCGATCGCGGTCGCCAGGACCATCGCCCCGAGGCGTCCTCGCCACCGCCGCTCGAAGAGCACCTTGATCGCGATCTCCTCGTGCCGTGTCGCCTGCCACGCCTCGCTCTCCCGCAGCAGCCAGAACAGCACCGCCGCTCCGAGCAGCCCGGTGCTCCCCATCAGGTAAAGCACGTGCCAATCCGGGGCGACGAGCGGCCAGACGATCGTCGTCAACCCCGAACCGGCCCCCGCCGCGATCGTGAGCAGGGAGACGCCGAGCGCGCGGGCGTTCGCCGGCACCGCCTCGATGACGAGCGCGGTCGCCGTGCAGGCCGCCCCCGTCTCCAGGCAGGAGGCGAGCATGCGCAGGATCGTGAGCGCGACGAGATTCGGCGCGAGCGCGCTCGCCACGTTCGCGATCGAGAACCCGGCGACCGCCGCGATCAGGATCCGGCGACGCCCGAGGCGATCGGAGAGCATGCCGAGGACGAGACCGGCGATCGCGCCGACCTGCAGGAAGATGCCCATGTCGCTGAGCGTCGGGACCGACGCATGGAAGTCCCTGCCGATCGCGCTCAGCGCCAGGACGAGCGCCTGGGAGTCGAGGTAGACGAAGAACGTCGCGAGGCACGCGAGCGCGAGCGCGAGACCGCCGCGACGACCGAACGGCGGCACCAGCCGCCGCCAGAGCGAGGGGGTAGGAGGCGGCGCCGGCGAGGCCCCGCCGTCGGCGGTCGGCGGGGACTCGGCGGCCACGGCCGGCGGCCCGGCATCGTCACTCCCCCGAGGCGGCTCGGCCTCGCTCATCGGACCGATCGTCGCACGAAGGAGTCGCCCCGCCTCTCTCGCAAGGTGTTCAGATCGTGCTCAGCTTCCGTAGCACCCAGGCGCCGGGGCCGAGGAAGCCGCACGTCGCCCCCAGGTGGGCGACGCTGATGCCGAGCAACGAGGGACGGCCGGGCAGCAGCCGGAACGCGACCGCCAGCGGCAGCCCGGCGAGCGCGGTCGCGGCGACCTGAGGCCACGCCCAGCCACCGAGTCGGTGATAGAGGACGTAGGGGACGGTTCCCGCGACGATGCCCGCCGAGGCGCCGAGCCGGTCGCTGACCAGGCCCTGCAGGAGCCCGCGGAAGAACGCCTCCTCGATCGGCGCATTGAGCGCGAAATAGACCGTCTGCACGATCGCTTCGCGACCGCTCACGGCGGCGCGAAACGGCCCCGCGTCGCCCGCGAGCTTCCGCTGCAGCAGCGCCGCCGAGAAGAACAGGATGACGGCGCCGCCGAGCCCGAAGGCGAGCTGCGGTACGAGCCTCCCCTTGGAGATTCCAAGCCAGGCCGGTCGCCGGGTCAACCAGACGCCCGCGACAGCGGCCGTGAAGGGGACGAGGCGAACGGCGACGTCGCGCCCTATTCGCACAAGAATGGCGATGTTACCAATCCCTCTCGGAATTACCAAGCGGGGACCTGGGACACCCGGCCTGCCGGCTGAAGCGTTCGGACGAGGGCCGCCCCCCACTGGTTCGCCGCGGTGAGCGCGGAGCGAGCGTCCCGGTGCCGGGCGCGGGTCCGCCTCCGCTCAGCGCGACGCGCTGCGCCCGATGCGCGATCCCGGTCGGCTTATGTCCCTGTGATGTCCGGTCCCGGGCGCTAGGGTGAGCGCGTCGATCGGTAGCCGTTTTGGCAGGAGGAATTCGGAGATGCGCGGACGAGCGATGGCGGGTACGCGGGGCCTCCGACAGACGTCGGACCCTCTCACGGAGTCGGGGCTGCAGCTCTACGACGAGGCGATGGTGGCGCTCGAGGACGAGGGCGGCCGCGCGGCCGTCGGCGAGCGCGTGACCCGACTTCGCGTCCTCGCGACGGCCGCCGGGAGCGAGGACGGCGAGGAGCTGACCGGGCTCGCCGACGCGCTGGAGCGCGAGCTGCGCCCGGACGCGTGGACGCCGCTGGCCGAGGCAGAGGAGCTGGTCGGCTGGGTGCGCGAGCCGGAGCTGGACCGTCAGGAGCGATCGGCGCGTGAGACGATCGCCCTGGACCGCCTCGCGGCGCTGCCGGCAGACGACGCCGCCCAGCGGCGGTCGATCGCGGTGCTCGGCCGGTGGGTCATGATGTTGCACGAACGCGACCTCCTCTGATCCGACCGCCCCGAGGGCGCCGTCGGGACCCCACGTTTGCCCACGGGCTTGCATGAGGAGGCCATCAGGAGAACAATTGTTCGTAGCGCCATGCTTCCTCTCTCCGACATCACGACCCCGGGCTC
>JBAPVZ010000721.1:0-1604 GCA_049283435.1 Candidatus Dormiibacterota bacterium | reverse complement strand
CTCACCGATCTCGTGACCGACCTCACGCATCGCCTGGGCGACCACGGGGTGGACTTGCTCGGCCGGACGCGTGCCTGCCGAGCGCGCCGAGCGCCGGCCACCAGCGCGAGCGTTGAAGAAAGCTTCGCTGATCTGCGAGCGACCTGCGTTCTGCAGGCAGACGAACAGCACGTGGGCCATTACTGAACGTCTCCCCGAGCCTGCCCTCGTGCCGGCGCGTAGAAGCGGCCGCGCAGCCAGAGCGCGGCATAGACGAGTGCGACGAGCACCGGGACCTCGATCAGTGGCCCCACCACGCCGGCCAGCGCTTGGCCCGAGAAGACCCCGAAGACGCCGATCGCGACCGCGATCGCGAGTTCGAAGTTGTTTCCCGCCGCGGTAAAGGCGAGCGTGGCAGTGCGCGCGTAGCTCATGCGCAGGCGGCTCCCGAGCAGGAACGAGCCCCCCCACATGAGGCCGAAGTAGGCGAGCAGGGGCAGAGCGATCCGTGCCACGTTGCCGGGCTCGCTGGTGATGGTGTGGCCCTGCAGCGCGAACAGCATGACGATCGTGAAGAGCAGCCCGTAGAGCGCGACCGGCCCGATCCTGGGCAGGAAGCGACGCTCGTACCAGGCTCGGCCACGTCGGCGCTCGCCGATCAGTCGGGTCAGGAACCCAGCCACCAGAGGGATGCCGAGGAAGACGAGAACGCTGCGCGCGATGTCCCAGATGGAGACGTGCAGCGCGGTCTGCGGCAGCCCCAGCCAGCTGGGCAACAGCTCCAGGTAGAAGTAGCCGAGACCGGCAAAGGCGAGGATCTGGAACACCGAATTGACGAAGACGAGGACCGCCGCCGCTTCCCGATCGCCGCCGGAGAGCTCGTTCCAGATCAGCACCATGGCGATGCAGCGGGCGAGGCCGACGATGATCAGCTCGGTTCGGTAGGCGGGCAGATCTGGGAGCAGGAGCCAGGCCAGGGTGAACATCAGCGCGGGCCCGATCCCCCAGTTCAGCACCAGCGACGACACCAGGAGCCTCCGGTCGGCGGTGATGCCGCCGAGCTCCCCGTAGCGGACCCTGGCCAGGACCGGGTACATCATCAGCAACAGGCCGAGGGCGATCGGCAGCGACACCGACCCGACCTGCACCGCGTTCAGCGCGCCGCTCAGACCGGGGATGACCCGGCCAATCCCGAGCCCTACCGCCATCGCGAGGAGGATCCAGAGCGGCAGCAAACGGTCCAGCGTCGAGAGGCGCCGGAGGACCGTCGCGTCCGCAACGGCGGCGGGCTGCTGAACGGTCTCACCCATCAGCAGGGCCGCCGGCGTGCCTGGCGCGCGCTCGACGCCAGCTCGGCGAGCCGCGCGCTTAACTCCTCCACCGCCTCCGGGCGAAGACGGTAGTAAGTGAATTTGCCGTGCGGTTCGACCTCGACGACACCCGCCTCTCGGAGCACCCGGAGGTGGTGGCTGATCGTCGGCTGCCGGGCGTCCAGCTCGGTCACCAGGTGACAGGTGCACAGCTCCTCCGTCGCCAGGAGCTCCACGATCCGCGTTCGGAGCGGGTCGCCGAGCAGGGCTGCTGCATCTACTTGAGTTGATATCAAAGTAACTCAATATAACCAG
>JBAPVZ010000720.1:0-2692 GCA_049283435.1 Candidatus Dormiibacterota bacterium | reverse complement strand
CTCGGCCCCAAGGGCCGCAATGTCGTGCTCGAGAAGAAGTTCGGGGCGCCGACCGTCACCAACGACGGCGTGACGATCGTCCGCGAGATCGAGCTCAAGGATCCGAGCGAGAACACCGGGGCGCAGCTGCTCCGGGAGGTCGCGACGAAGACGAACGACGTCGCCGGCGACGGCACGACGACGGCGACGATCCTCGCGCAGACGATGATCAACGAGGGCTTCCGCAACGTGGCTGCGGGCGCCAATCCGATGCAGCTCAAGATCGGGATCGAGAAGGCCGTCGCGGCCGTCGTCGACGAGATCAAGCGCATCGCGGTGCCCGTGAAGGGCCACGAGGACGTCGCCCACATCGCGGCGGTGAGCTCGCAGAGCGACGAGATCGGTGAGCTGATCGCCGAGGCGATGGACAAGGTCGGCAAGGACGGCGTGATCACGGTCGAAGACGGCCAGGGCCTCGCCACCGAGCTCGACACGGTCGAGGGCATGCAGTTCGACCGCGGCTACACGTCGCCGTACTTCGTCTCCAACCCGGATCGGATGGAGGCCGTGCTCGAGGAGCCGTACATCCTCATCACCGATCGCAAGATCTCGGCGGTCCAGGACCTGCTCCCGGTGCTGGAGAAGGTCGTCCAGATGGGCAAGCCGCTCCTGATCGTCGCCGAGGACGTCGAGGGCGAGGCGCAGGCCACGCTCATCGTCAACAAGCTCCGTGGCACCTTCCAGGTCGTCGCGGTCAAGGCGCCCGGCTTCGGTGACCGCCGCAAGGCGATGCTCGAGGACATGGCGATCCTGACCGGCGGCCAGGTGATCAGCGAGGACCTCGGTCTGAAGCTGGACCAGACGCAGCTCGACCAGCTCGGTCACGCGCGCCGCGTCACGATCACCAAGGACGACACCACGATCGTCGAGGGTGCCGGCAGCGCCGCCGACATCCAGGGCCGCATCAAGTCGATCAAGGCCCAGGTCGAGGAGACCACGTCCGACTTCGACAAGGAGAAGCTGCAGGAGCGGCTGGCGAAGCTCGCCGGCGGCGTTGCGGTGATCAAGGTCGGAGCCGCGACCGAGGTCGAGCAGAAAGAGAAGAAGCACCGGATCGAGGACGCGCTCTCGGCGACCAAGGCGGGCGTCGAGGAGGGCATCGTCGCCGGCGGCGGCACGATCCTCCTGCAGGCGCAGAAGGTGCTCGACTCGGGCCTCGGGCTCGAGGATGACCAGGCGACCGGTGTCGCGATCGTGCGACGCTCGCTCGAAGAGCCGGTCCGTCAGATCGCGACCAACGCCGGTGAGGAAGGCTCGGTCGTCGTCGACCTGGTCCGCCGGGCGAAGGCCGGCTTCGGCTGGGACGCGCTGAGCCTGAAGCAGGCCGACATGGTCGCGGCCGGGGTCGTCGACCCGGCGAAGGTGACTCGCTCCGCGCTGCAGAACGCAGCCTCGATCGCGGCCATGGTGCTCACCACCGAGGCCGTCGTGACCGAGATCCCGGAGAAGAAGGACGCCGGTGGGCCTCCAGGAGGCATGCCGCCCGACATGATGTAGTCCGCCCGGCACCGGCCGAGCGAACCAGCATCGAGGAAGCCCCCGGGATTCGGCCCGGGGGCTTCTTCTTGTCCTATCGTCCGTTCGCGATGACTGAGCAGATCGCCGCCTCGCCCGAGGTCCATCGCATGGTGAGCGCCGCCCACGGCGAGCGGGGCCGCCGCTGGCTGGCCGAGCTGCCCGCGCTCGTGACGGCGCTCGCCGAGCGTTGGTCGTTGCGCCTCGGGCCGGCGTTCAGCGGTGGCGCCGTCGCCTACGCCGCCCTGGTCGTACTCGAGAACGGCTCCGAAGCCGTCCTCAAGGTCACGCTCGCCGAAGAGGAGTCGAGGGGGGAAGGGGCGGCGCTGCGCCATTGGGACGGCGACGGCGCGATACGGGTGCTCGACGAGGATCGGAGGCTGGGAGCGCTGCTGCTGGAGCGCTGCCGCCCCGGGCGCAGTCTGGCCGAGTCGGCCGGCGTCGCCGAGGCGGTCGAGGTCCTCGCCGGCATCCTCCCGCGGCTCTGGGCGCATCCGGCAGCGGAGCAGCACGAATTCCCGCTCGGCGCGAAGAAGGCCCGCGACTGGTCGGCGAGGCTGGCCGCGGGCGCCGGGATGCTCGCGCCGCTCGGTGCCGCGGATCTCGCGGATCGGGGTGCCGGCGTCGCCGAGACACTCAGCGTGCCCGAGTACTCGCCGGCGCCGGGACCGGTCGTCGTGAACCGCGATCTGCACCCCGGCAACGTCCTCTCCGCGGCGCGGGAGCCCTGGCTGTTGATCGATCCCAAGCCGCTCGTCGGCGAGCCGGCGTTCGACTGCGGCCACCTGGTCAGGCAGCTGCTGTGGCAGCATGCGCCGAGGGCTGACGGCGCGTCGGAGGTGACCGAATCGCTCGCTCAGCAGCTCGACCTCGATCCGCTTCGCGTGCGCGGCTGGGCTTTCGTGCGCTCGATCGAGAACGCGCTCTGGGCGGTCGAGACCGGATACGACTCACCGCTCTGGGAGGTCGAATGTGCGCGCGCCTTGCTGCAGGCGGGCGTCTGAGGCATGTTCGGCGGCGCGCGATGCCGCGCGGCCGGTGCGACGTCGTTGCCAACACCGCAGTTGCTCGTCCGTCTCCCCTTCGTGAGGCATCCTCGCGCTGGTGCACGCCGATGAGGCTCGTGCCGGTGCTGCTC
>JBAPVZ010000719.1:0-2227 GCA_049283435.1 Candidatus Dormiibacterota bacterium | reverse complement strand
GGCGAAACCAGCGCTCGCACTGATCGGTCAGGCTCGACCCCGACGGGCCGTGGTGCCGAGCGCGCCGGGCAGCAGGGCCTCGTAGTAGTCGAGATAGCGCCGCGCCGATCCTTCGGGCGAGAGCTCGCGCTGGACGTAGGCGCGCGGCTCGTAGGCGTCGCGGCCGGCCCAGAACGCATCGAACCGCTCCTCGAACTCGCGCGCATCCCGGAAACGCTCGCCGCATTCCGGTGAGAAGTAGGGCACCGACGTCGCCGGCACCGCGTCGTTCGTGTAATGCACGCGGTTCGGGTCGAGCCAGAGGCCCTGATCCCAGGCGAGCATCGGCACATTGCAGGCGAGCGCCTCCTGGTAGGCCAGGCCCTGCGTCTCGTGCTCGCAGAGGAACACGATCGCGCGCGAGCGTTGGAGGAGCCGGCGGTAGGCATCGTGCTCGTACTGGCCGTAGCGCACGGTTTCAACACGCAGGCCCCGCTGGCGCAGCTGCGCGAGGATGGGGTCGAGCAGCGCCGGCTCGTAGTGCTCGCGCCGCCAGCGGATCTTGTCGTAGACGAGTACGTCGACCGACTTCGGGGTCGTCCGGGCATCCGCCCACTCGTCGGTGTCGATGCCGGCGTACCAGTCGCCGAGCCGGTCGCCGTACGCGGGCGCGAACAGATCGTGCATCCAGGGCGCGGTGACGAGGTAGCGCCGGAAGCGCTCGTCCCGCATCAGCTCCGGCGCTTGTGCCGGGTGGTCGAAGAGCGCCGGGCCGAGCACCGCCGGATTCGGCAGGTCCCAGCCGTCGAGCACGACCGGATACCCGACGAGGCCGACCGGATGGTCGGGGTGGCGACGGGCGAGGCCGACGTCGTTGCAGACGACGCGATAGCCGGCCCGACGCAGTGCGAAGGTCAGGCGCTGATACCAGACGAAGAAGCCCGAGACCCGCTGGTCGCGGCGCACGAGGTTATAGACCGGACGCAGCGCTCGCCGCAGATGGCGGTCGTAGGGGAAGAACCGGTCGTGCGATGGCTCCCGGTAGTACAGGAGGACGGTGCGATCGTCCAGCGTTCGGCTCGCCACCCTCCCGATGCTAGGTCGCTTCCCGCCACGCGACAACGGTTCGATTCGGCCTCGCGGCCTCTGATGTCCCGAGCCCTGCGGGACAACCGGCGCCAGCCTCACTACCCTGTGCTCATGTCGAGGGAGCGGCGGTGAACGTCGTCGTCGTCGGCTCCGGCATCGGCGGGCTCGCCACCGCGCTCGCCTGCCACCGCCGCGGCATCCGGTGCGAGCTCTTCGAGCAGTCGTCCGCCGTGCACGAGCTCGGGGTCGGCATCAACCTGCTCCCCCACGCCGTTCGCGAGCTGCGCGAGCTGGACCTCCTCGACCGGCTCGACGAGGTCGGCGTCCGCACCTACGAGCTGTTCTACCTCAATCGGTTCGGGCAGCAGGTGTGGCACGAGCTACGCGGGCTCGATGCCGGTCACGACGTGCCGCAGCTCTCGATCCATCGTGGTCACCTGCAGCGCGTGCTGTACGAGGCGGTCCTGGAGCGCCTCGGATCGGGCGCGGTGCACACCGGTCATCGTCTCGCCCGTTTCGAACCGCTCGCGGACGGCGTCGACGCAGTCTTCGAGGATCGTGCGGGACATCAGATCGCGCGCGCGGGCGGTGACGTGCTGGTCGGCGCCGACGGCATCCGGTCGACAGTCCGCTCGACTCTGCAGCCGGCAGAGGGACCGCCGCTCTGGAACGGTGCCGTCCTCTGGCGCGGTGCCCGCGACTGGCCGGCGTTCCTGACCGGGCGCTCGATGCTGATCGCTGGCGGCCTGCAGGGCAAGGTCGTCGTCTACCCGATCGGCCCCGGCGCCACGCCCGAGACGCGCCTCACGAACTGGGCGGTGATCGGCGTACCTCCGCGGGATGCCGACCGCCAGCTCGCCGACTGGTCGCGGGTCGGCAGCTGGGGCGAGCTGCGACCGTTCGTCGAACGCTTTGACATCGGGCAGGTCGACGTCGGCGCGCTGATCGAGCAGACGCCCGTCTTCTACGAATACCCCCTCTGCGACCGCGACCCGCTGCCGCGCTGGTCCGCCGATCGCGTGACGCTGCTCGGCGACGCGGCGCACCCGATGTACCCGGTGGGCTCGAACGGCGCCAGCCAGGCGATCCTCGACGCGCGCTGCCTCGCCGACCGGCTCGCCGAGCAGCCGCCGGCGGCTGCGCTGCGGGCCTACGAGCA
>JBAPVZ010000718.1:0-3660 GCA_049283435.1 Candidatus Dormiibacterota bacterium | reverse complement strand
CGAATTGGTGCGACGGCCACCATCTCGTCCCGTGGTATTTGGGTGGAAGGACCGAGATCGAGAACGGGGCCCTGCTCTGCCGCAAGCATCATCTCCTGGTGCACGATGACGGGTGGCGCCTCGTCCGGGACCCCGCGACCGGCCTCTTCGACGCGGTCCCACCCTGACCTGACGGCTCGGAGGGATCCTGCCCCGCGTCAGCGTCCGCGCAGCACCAAATACAGTGCGATCAGGAGCAGGCTGCCGGCGAGGGCGTATTTCAGCCCCCGGGTCGTGATCGTGCGCGCGAGCTTCCAGCCGACCAGCACTCCGAGCAGCTCCGGGATGCCGACCACGAGCACCAGCGGCCACGGGATCGCACCGTGCGTCAGGTAGGCCAGCACTCCAACCGTTGCGATGACGATCGTCTGGACCTGCGAGGCGGCCAGCGCAGGGAGCAGAGGGAGACCGAGGACCCGGCGCAACCCATCGATCGTGGACGCCTCGCGGCTGCACGCATCGGGCTCAGAGCCCACACAGCTCCGCCGAGCGCTCCCAGAGCCCGCGGCGGAGCTCCAGGTCGTCGGCGAGCGGGCTGGGGCGGGCCGGCCTGCGGTTGGCGAAGTAGCCGCCGGACTCCCAATCCTGGCCGGCCCGGCTCGTCGCCAGCCAGACCAGCGTCTCGGCACCCCGCTCCGGCGAGCGCATCAGGAACCGTAGCGGCGAGGTGGTGACGAGCCGGACCAGCGGCGTCCCGCCGTGACCCCATTGCGAGCGGATCAGGCCGGGGTGGACCGCGGCCGCGGCGACCCCCTCAGGCGCCCAGCGCGAGGCCAGCTCCCGCGTGAAGAGGACGTTCTCCAGCTTGCTCGTCATGTAGGCCCGAAACCCGTCGTAGGCGCGCCGCGAATCGAGGTCGTCGAGCGCGATCGAAGCGCGGACGCCGGCGGAGCTCGAGGTCGTGATCACGCGGCCGCCGGCGGCGGCGATCGAGTCGTGGAGGAGGAGCGTGAGCAGGAACGGCGCCAGATGATTGACCTGAAACGTGAGCTCGTGGCCGTCTTCCGTCTCGGCCCGTCGCGAGGACGCGATGAGCCCCGCGTTGTTGAGGAGCGCGTCGATGCGCGGGTGGCGCCGGGCCAGCTCCTCCGCGAGCGCTCGTACCTCGGTCAGCCGCGTGAAATTCGCGACGTGGTGCTCCGCTCCGCCGAGCTCGCCGGCGACGGCGCGCGTCTTGACGGGCGACCGGCCGACCAGGATCACCTCGTCTCCGGCTCGATGGAGGGCGGTCGCCGCCGCCCGGCCGATGCCGTCGCTGGCGCCGGTGACGACGACGACCCGGCGCCCGGCGCTGTTCTCCTGCATACGCCTAACTGTGGCCCATGGTCGACCGTGAGGGCGCGGCGCGATGCCATCGGCGATCGCTACATCGCGCCGCGAGTCGAGCTCAGCCGGGAGTCCCGGGCGCGCACGGGGCCCGTGCCGCGAGCGCCGGCGCCGGCCGCTGCGTCAGGATTCCCGACGCGCGAACGCCTTGTCGAAACCGCCTGCCGAGGGCTCGAAGTCGGCCCGACGCACGAACGCGAGCGCTTCCTTCGCCCCCCACTCGCGGTCCATCCCGGAATCCTCCCATTCGATCGAGAGTGGGCCCTCGTAGCCGATCCGGTTGAGCGCGCGCAGCAGCTCGTCGAAGTCGACATCGCCGTGGCCCGGCGAGACGAAATCCCACCCCCGTCGCGCGTCGCCGAAGTCGAGGTGCGAGGCGATGAGCGACCGTCGACCGTCGAGCCGGCGGCGGGCGTCCTTCACGTGCACGTGGTAGATGCGGTCCGAGAACTCGTCGACGAACGCCGCGGCGTCCAGGAACTGGTGGACGAAGTGGCTGGGGTCGAAGTTGAGCCCGAACGCCGCCCGGTGGTCGACCGCGGCGAGCGCCTTCTGCGCCGTCACGAAGTCGTAGGCGATCTCGGTCGGGTGGACCTCGAGCCCGAAGCGGACGCCCTCCTCGTCGAACACGTCGAGGATCGGTCCCCAGCGCTCGGCGAACTCCTGGTACCCGCGCTCGATGACGTCGAAGTCGTTCGGCGGGAACGAGTACCAGAGATGCCAGATCGGAGAGCCGGTGAAGCCGTTGACCTGTGTGACGCCGAGCCGTGCCGCCGCCCGGGCAGTGTCCTGCATCCGCTCGGCCGCCCGCCGCCGGACACCCTCGGGGTCGCCGTCGCCCCACACCTCGGGCGGCAGGGTCGCCCGGTGCCGGCCGTCGATGCGATCGCACACCGCCTGCCCGACGAGGTGGTTCGCGATCGCGAGGCAGCGCAGGCCACGCCGGTCCAACCGCGCTCGGAGCTGCCCGCAGTAGTCGGCGTCGGCGAGCGCCCGGGCGACATCGAAGTGGTCGCCCCAGCAGGCGAGCTCGAGCCCGTCGAACCCCCAGGCGGCGACCTTCGCGACCAGGTCGTCCAGCGGGAGATCGGCCCACTGGCCGGTGAAGAGGGTCACGGGTCTCGGCATCAGCAGTCCTCCAGCAGCATTCGTTGTGGACGTCAGGAACGATCAGCCGACGGCGATCGCGAACACGTGCATGCCGCTGATGCGTCCGCTCGCCGGGATCGTGCCGCCGGTCGGCAGCGTCACCGCCCGCACCGGCTTCCCGGCGGTGATCGGCGCGCCCGCGAAGTAGATGCCGACCGACTGCTCGCGACGGCCGGCCGTGCCGCCGTTCGTCGCCGGA
The DNA here is from genome assembly GCA_049283435.1 of Candidatus Dormiibacterota bacterium. GTDB lineage: Bacteria > Chloroflexota > Dormibacteria > Dormibacterales > Dormibacteraceae > CAVTSA01. The sequence goes on along the minus strand of JBAPVZ010000718.1, from coordinate 947 downwards.
TTGGAGTCGTTGCAGTAGGTCATGCTCGCGGCCACGTCGGCGCCGCTCGCCGCCGGGTTGAAGTAGTCGGCGAGCGCGAGCGGGAACGTGCTGGTCGTGCCGTCCGTGTAATGGACGGTCCCGCTCCCGGTGTTCGAACCCGATGCGCTCGCGCCGAGGAAGCCGAGGTTGGTGCCGGATCCCGCGATGCTGATCGTCTGGCCCTGCGCGACGACGTTGTCCGCGGAGCCGGCCGCAACCGCCGGCCAGGTGAACGACAGGCCGCCGACCTTGACCGTCCCGCCCGGCGCGAAGCCGGCGGCGGTCAGCGCCTCCTCCGAGAAGCTGTTGCCGACGCCGTCGAAGTTCGCGGTCGTCGGCGGTGCCGCGTCGTCGCTGATCCCGGCGTTGTCGTATGCGGCGGAGAGCGGGATCACGACCGGCAGCACCGAGCTCGTCGTCAGGCTCGCCGGCTGCCCGCCCGCGGTCAGCGCGGCGGCGACCACGAGCGTGACCCCGGAGCTCGTCGAGGGCTGGGCGGACGCGGTGACGTTCCAGGTCGCGGTGACGGCCTGCCCGGGCGCGACGGCTGCCCAGGCGGTCGGCGAGGTCGCCGCCACGGTCGCCCCCGGCGGTGCGCTCACGGTCAGGGAGACGCCGGTCAGCGATGCCGACGGCTGCCGGCTCGCGGTCTGGGCGGCGAGCGGTGGGTGGACCGCTGCCACCTGCACGCTCGCCGACGCCGATCCCAGGCTCGGGTGGGTGACTCGGACGGTGATCGGCCCCGCTGCGCCCGGCACGGAGCGCACCCAGACGGCGCCGGAGCCGCCTGTCGCGGCGAGCGGGATCCCGCCGTTCCGGAGCGTCACCGTCAGCGTTGCCGTCTGCCCGGGATCGATGAGCGCGGGGCTCACCGTGCTCTCCAGGCTCGCGACGAGGCCGGTCAGCGTGCCCGGCCCCTCGACGGT
>JBAPVZ010000717.1:0-1635 GCA_049283435.1 Candidatus Dormiibacterota bacterium | reverse complement strand
GGGGCCGGCGCCGGCACCGGCGCCCGCCGATTCGCCGGCCGGCGGGGAGCCGGAGCAGCCGTGAGGTTCGGCGTCGTCGTCTTTCCCGGCACCTGGTCGGATCGCGATTGCGGCGGGGTGGTGGACGCGCTGCCCGGCGGCGAGCTGACCTACCTCTGGCACCGGGACCGCGATCTCGCCGGCGTCGACTGCGTGATCCTGCCCGGCGGCTTCAGCTTCGGCGACCATCTCCGGGCAGGCGCGATCGCCCGCGTCTCGCCGATCATGGACACGGTCCAGGAGTTCGCCGCGCGGGGCGGTCTCGTGTGGGGCATCTGCAACGGATTCCAGATCCTCTGCGAAGCGGGCCTGCTGCCGGGCGCGCTCGTCCGCAACGACGTGCTGGAGTTCCGCTGCCAGTGGTCGCATCTCGTCTGCGAGCGCACGGACACGCCCTACACGAGCACGCTGCGGCGCGGGCAGACGATCCGCGTCCCGATCTCGCACGGGGAGGGCTCCTACCTCGCCGACGCCGCCACGCTCTCCCGCCTGGAGCACCAGGGTCAGGTCGTCTTTCGCTACAGCGACGCGGAGGGCCGGGTGAGCCGGTCGGCGAACCCGAACGGGTCGGTGGACGGGATCGCCGGCATCGTCAACGAGGCCGGTAACGTGCTCGGCATGATGCCCCACCCCGAGCGGGCGGCGGACGCGGCGCTCGGCGGCACCGACGGCCGGCTCCTGTTCGAGTCGGTGCTGCGGGCCCAGGCCGCGGAGCTGGTGCACCGTTGATGGTCGAGGAGCCGTCAGCCGCCCTGCTGCGGGAGGCCGGGCTGACGCGCACCGAGTACGACGCGATCGTGGCCGGGTTGGGACACGCCCCCAACGAGCTCGAGCTGGGGATGTTCGGGGTGCTCTGGTCGGAGCACTGCTCCTACAAGACGTCGAAGCCGCTGCTGCGCCGCCTGCCGAGCACCGGGCCGGCGGTCGTCCAGGGTCCGGGCGAGAATGCGGGCGCCGTGGACATCGGTGACGGCTGGGCGGCCGTGTTCAAGGTCGAGTCGCACAACCATCCGTCGGCGATCGAGCCCTATCAGGGGGCGGCGACCGGCGTCGGCGGCATCCTGCGGGACGTGATCGCGATGGGCGCGCGACCGGTCGCGATCCTCGACTCGCTCCGCTTCGGCCCCCTTCCCCGCAGCCGCCGCCACCTCGACGGCGTCGTCGCCGGCATCGGAGCCTACGGCAACTGCATGGGCATCCCGACGGTCGGCGGCGAGATCTACTTCGACGACTCGTACGCCGAGAACCCGCTCGTCAACGCGATGTGCGTCGGGCTCGTCCGCACCGAGCACCTGCAGCACGCGTCGGCGAGCGGCGCCGGCAACAGCCTGCTGCTCGTCGGCTCGGCGACCGGCCGCGACGGCATCCAGGGCGCCTCCTTCGCGTCGTTCGAGCTGGACGAGGCGTCGGCGAGCCGCCGCCCCGCGGTGCAGGTCGCCGATCCCTTTCTCGAGAAGTGCCTGCTCGAGGCGTGCATGGAGCTGCCCTCGCTGCCCGGCGTGATCGGGCTCCAGGACCTGGGCGCCGCGGGGCTCACGTCGGCGGTCGCCGAGGCGGCGGCTCGGGCGGGCGCCGGCGCCCGGCTCGACCTCGACG
>JBAPVZ010000716.1:0-3235 GCA_049283435.1 Candidatus Dormiibacterota bacterium | reverse complement strand
GGCCCAGGTCTCGCCCTCGCGAGCGATCAGCCCCTCGTCGCCGAGGACCGCACCGGCTTTGCGGGCGGCCGCGTGGCTGACGGCGAGCTCGCGGAGCACGGCGCCGTTCGTAAAGCTCTGTACGCCGCCGCGCGCGATCAGCTTGAGCAGCTGCTGCTGGCTCGTCGCCAGGCGGCCGAACGCGAGCTCGAACTCGTCCTGCTGGTCCCCGACCGCGGCGATCAGCGCGCCCTCGATCGCGGCGTCATCGATCCGGCGCCCTTCGGCAAGCTCGAAGGCGAAGAACGCGACGAGCTGGACGTCGTTCGGAACGCCCGCCGCGATCCCGTAGATACGTTTCGCCGTCGACTCCGGCAGGTCCGCCCCGCCCTCGGCGGCACGGCGTCGCAGGTAGGCGACAAAGTCCGCTTCCGGGACCTTCGCCAGGTAGTGCTTCGCGCCGACGTTGTAGAGCGCGCCGTGGTCGGGATCGTTGGCCATCCGCTCCATCAGATGGCGGCGCGAACCGGCGAACACGAGGCTGACCCCGGACAGATCGTCGACGAGCCCCTTGAACACGTCGGGCAGATCGGGGTCGATCTCGAGCACCTTCTGGAACTCGTCGAGGACGAGCGAGACGGGATGGTCGGCGTCGCCGATGCCACCGAGCGTGCGCACGACCTCGCCGATCAGCTCCTGCCAGCTCACCTCCGACTCCAGGTTCGCGATGCGGACGCCGCGGATCTGGCCGGTGTTCGGATCGAACGTGAATTCGGGCGTCACGCGCAGCCGGCGCAGGTGCTGCAGGACCTCCTGGACGTGTCCGCCGAGCCAGCCCAGGGGGCCGTGGACGACACCTCGCATCAGCTCCTCGGCGACGTCGCGGGGCGTCGAGCACCGGATCAGGCTGACCTTCCCCGTCCTGCCCCCCGCCTCGCGCACCTCGGAGACGGCACGATTCAGCAGCGAGCTCTTCCCGTAGCGACGGGGCGCGATCAGGATCAGGTTCTGGCCGTTCAGCATCAGGCCGCGCAGCTTCTGCAGCTCCCGCTGGCGGTCCGCGAAGTGGGCGGGATCGTCGACCGGCGAGCCGAAGTGATACGGGTTACGCCGAAACCGCGGGGTCACCGCGGGATCGTACCAGATTTCGGAACCGATCGGTTTCATACCAATTGGTTTCATACCAATCGGTCCGGGGCTCTCAAGCGGGCTCGGACGCCTCCTGGACCGTACGGCTCATCTCGACCTCGATGAGCTTGAAGTCCTTCTGTGGGAGCTGGTGGATGTGCCCCTGGAACGCGAGCGCCCACATCTCCGGCGGCCACTTGCGCACGTACTCGAGGCGGTAGGCGAGGTCCCGCGCCGGGATCCAGCCACCCTCGTCGGGGGTGCGGTCGCTGCGCATCCGGAACCGCCAGGGGTGTTCCTCGTCGCGGCGGGGCGACTGCCAGACCGGCGAGCGATCCTCGAGCATGCCCGAGGTCAGGGTGGCGGTCGCCGCGAACGCGCGGCGTGACGTCACATAGAAGAGGACGCGATCGCCGGGCCGCATGACCTCCGCGCGGCGGCGGTGACGGCTGCGGACCCCGAGCAGGTTGAAACCGTGATCCTGCGTCCGCCGAAAGTTGTCCAGCGTGATGTCCACCATCCTGTACTGCGCGCGATGTCGCGACTGGCGCCGCCGGCGGCGGCCGTCGGACGAGTCCTCGCGCTGATGATCGTTGCCCACGCCGCTCGATCGTACCTGCCACGGTGCGCGATCTGACTGCCGCAGCGCCAGCGCGCCACGATCGCGACGATCCGCCCGGCACAATGGGGCGTCGTGTCGTTCCGCTTCGAGATCACCGCGACCGACGGCGCCGCGCGCCGCGGCGTGATCCACACCGACCACGGCGACCTCGAGACGCCCGGCTTCTTCGCGGTGGCCACGCGGGCGGCGCTGAAGGGCGTCGACCCGGACGTCGCCCGCCGCGTCGGCGTCGAGGCGATGATCTGCAACTCGTACCACCTGGCGCTCCAGCCCGGCGGCGATGCCGTCGAGCGCGCCGGCGGCCTGCACGACTTCCTGCACTGGCCGGGCGTGCTCGCGACCGACTCCGGAGGCTTCCAGGTCTTCAGTCTGCGGTTCGGCCAGGTCGCCGACGAGGTGAAGGGTCGCCGGCGGCAGCGGGCTCCAGCCGGCCGGTCGCCGCAGTCGCCGATGGACGCGGTGCGGCTCAGCGAGGAGGGGGCCGACTTTCGCTCCTACCTGGATGGCAGCCGGCGGCGCTTCACCCCGGAGAACAACATGGAGCTGCAGCGCCAGTTCGGGGCGGACGTCCTGTTCTGCCTCGACGAGTGCACGCCGCTGCACGTGCCGGCCGCCTACACGGCCGCCGCGACCGAGCGCAACCTGCGCTGGGCGCGGCGTTGCCTGGACCAATTCGATGAGCTCGGCATGGCGGCGAAGCAGAGCCTCTACGGGATCGTCCATGGCGGCGTCTACCCCGAGCTGCGGCGGCGCAGCGCGTCGACGATCGCCGCGATGGGGTTCGGCGGGTTCGGGATCGGCGACTGCCTCGGCGAGACGAAGCAGGATTGGTACGGGGTCGTCGACCAGGTCCGGCCGCTGCTCCCCGAGGGGCGGCCCCGTCACCTGCTCGGGGTCGGCGAGCCGGACGACCTGGTCGAGGGCGCGCTGCGCGGGATCGACACCTTCGACTGCGCGATGCCGACCCGCATCGCGCGCCACGGTCAGGCGCTCGTGTTCGGCCGCCCGCGCTTCCGTCTCCATGTCGGTGGCAGCGCCTGCCGGAACGACGACCGGCCGATCCAGGACGGCTGCTCCTGCAGCGCGTGCACGCGATTCGGCCGCGCCTACCTGCACCACCTGACGAAGGCGCGCGAGATGCTCGGCACCGCCCTCCTTGCCGAGCACAACCTGGCCTTCACGACGCGGCTTCTCGGCCGGATCCGGGACGCGATCTCGGCCGGTGCCAGTGAGGAGTTGCGCCGGGAGGTGATCGCCGAGCAGCGTTGAGCAGCCCGGTCAGCGCGAATGCCTGCCTCGATGGAGGCGCGGCGACCGCCATACTCGCTGCCGTGGCCAGCTTCGCGCAGCGCCTCGCGCTGATCCCGCGGGAGGGCCGTTTCGAGCTCGCGGTGGCAGACGACTGGCGGGTCGAGGGGGCGGCGAACGGCGGCCTCGTCGCGGCCGCGCTGGCCGGCGCGCTGCAGGCGGCCGCGTCGAGTCCGGATCGACCGCTGCGCTCGCTGA
>JBAPVZ010000715.1:0-5119 GCA_049283435.1 Candidatus Dormiibacterota bacterium | reverse complement strand
ACGCCGACTTCGTCGGCAATCCTACCGGGTCCGAGATCACCAACACGGGATATGGCGCCTACTGGACGCCGATCTCACGCGCCGCCACCCACTTCGGAGCCCCCGTCGATTGGGCAGGCGAGGGCCTTTCCCCGAACGACGTCTACAACGCCGTGCTGGACGGGAAGCCGGTGATCTTCTGGGTGCCCTACGACTGGGACACTCCCGCTCGGCACGACTACGTCGCCTTCGACGGTCGTACGATCCCGTACGCAGGACCCGAGGAGCACACGATGGTGGTCACCGGCGTCACGCCCACCGAAGTTCGCGTCAACGATCCGGACCGCGGTCAATATTGGGTGCCGAAAGCACAGTTCGAGGCGAACTATCGCGTGTACAACGAGATGGTCGTCGTGATCCGGCCATGAAGCTCTGGCTCGCCGGCTGCGCAGTGACGATCGCGCTCCTGGTAGCAGGCTGCGCCGGCCCCTCTCATCCCACCGCCGGAAATCCATCCGGCGGGCAGGCGAGGACCCCGGCACCCGCACCGTCTGCGTCCGGACGGCCCGCGCCGACGCCGACGGCGACACCACCCTCCGCTACTCCACTTCCGGCCACCGCGTCGCCCTCCATCCCCCACCACGGGCAGGATCTGACGTTCAGCGGAGGGTTCCCTGGGCACGTCACCCAGGCGGAGATCAAGGACTGCGGAACCGGTCAGGGCCTCTGGGGCCTTGACCTGTCAGGGCTCACACTGAACGGCGCCAGCGCGAGCCTCAGTCTCGAGGTGAACCCATATCACGGGCCTGGTACGTACACGCTCCAGGGCAGCCTGTTCGTGATCGCGAATCAGCAGGCGTCGACGTATTCGGTGACGTCCGGGAGCGTCGTCATTCGGACCGCCGACCAGGGAACGCTGCAAGCAACCTTCACCGCTTCCGGACAGGCGAGCATCGCCGTGACGGGGGATTGGGCCTGCGCCGCCTGAGGACGTCCCGGAACTCCTTTGCGCGGCCCACGGCATTGGCGCGCGGCGCTACGGCATCGGCCAGTCGCCACCGAGGGGAGAGAAGCCGGACCAGGTCGCATCGACGCCCGGGTTCGCTTCCTGCGCCACCCAGAGCTGTCCGTCACCCCCGACCAGGAACGTGCTCTGATGCCCCAGCCGGTCGGTCCCCGACGCCGGATCGCCCGGCCAGAACCCACCGAGCGGATAGAATCCGGACCAGGACGCGCTGTTGCCAACCTGCTGCTCGTACGCGTGCCACAGCTGCCCGTCACCGCCGACGAGGAAAGCGGCAAGCCGCCCGTCCGAATTCACCCCGACCGTCGGATCCCGCGCCCAGGACCCGCCGAGTGAGGTGAAGCCGGACCAATCGTAGCTCCCCCCGGCACGCAGCTCGTGGATGTCGAGCAATTCGGCATCCCCCGCCGTCATCAACACCTCGAGGCGTCCGTCCGAGTTCCGTGCCACCGCAGGATCACCCACGATGCCGCCACCCAGCGCGTAGAACCCCGTCCACGACGCCGGATCATTGGCCTGCTGCTGGTCGGCATGCCACAGCCGACGATCCCCCCCGCGCAGGAAAACGTCCAGCCGGCCGTCGGACTCCTGGGCGACGGCGGGCTGACCCTGCCATGATCCTCCGAGCGGCTGGAATCCCGACCACGCAAGCGGGTTGGCGGCGTCCGTCTGGTGCGCGTTCCACAGCTGGCCGTCCCCGCCGACCAGGAAGGCGTCAATGGCACCGTTGCCCTGTTTCGTCACCACCGGATCGCGCGGCCAGGCGCCGCCGAGCGGCGAAAAACCGGACCATTCGAAGCTGTTGCCGACCGTCAACTGATAGGCGTGCCAGAGCTGACCGTCCCCTCCGCGTGCAAAGAGCTGGAGGCGTCCGGTCGCGTCGAGCAACACCACCGGCTCCCCCGGCCAGTAACCGCCCAACGGGTACCAGCCGGACCAGCTGCCGTCGTTGCCGGCCTGATTCTGCACGTCGTGCCAGAACTGCCCGTCGCTGCCGCGCATGAAGGCCTCCAACCGGCCGGTTCCGCCCGTCGCCACCCAGTATCTCGCTCGCAATGCACCGTGGGGCGAGGGGTCGTGCAGCCAGCCGCTCACCGGGTATGGATTGCCCTGCACGACCCAGTTGCTGACCTGCATGGTCGTCGTGCCGCCGGCCGTGTTGTTCTCCTCGACGACGGCGATCTGGCCGTTGCCCGAGGCACTCACGTTCGAAGACGAGACGATCGACGCGTGGCCGAAGGTCGACGTGGAGCCATAGCTCAGCACGTCCCCCGGCAGCGGGGCCTCGCCTGCGGTGCCGTTTCCGACCTGGGCCAAGGCCGTTCCAGAGTAGTTCCACACCACCTGGCTCCCGTTGGCCGCGTAGGGAGCGACGCCGTCAACGAGATAGAGGTACCGCATCACCAGCTCGACGCACTCCCACTCGTACTCACCCCAGGCGCCGGAGTAGAAGTGCACCAGGTAGTCGGTCCCACCCGCAATCGGCCGTGGCCCGCAGGCGGCGACCCCGTCGTAGCTCGCCCCTAATGGATAGCTGTCCGCATCGTTTCCCGAGTCGCAGGTGCCGTTCCACCACGGCGGGTACGGCGCCGTCGCTGCCATCGTCGTCGCCGGCTTCGCCGAGCCGATGCGGCTGGCGGTCGATGTCGACGCCGGCTGCGCCGGGGTCGGTGTGGCGCCGGCCGAAGGTGTTGGCGCCGCCGCGGGCGTTGGTGGTGCGGGAGAGGTGGGAGCGGTGGGCTCCAACGACGGGGTTGGCTGAGCCGTCGGAGAGCTGGCCGGCGACGGCGTCACGACCGGTACGGTCGATCCCTGCGAGGGGTCAGGGCTGGACAGCGATACGCCGGCCAAGCCCGCGGCGATCGTGGCTCCCTGGGTGGCGCTGTCGAGCTGCTCGCTCACGCGAAGGATCCACGTGCGAATGCCGGCTTGTGCGACCCATTCCACGATCACCGTCGGCACCAGTTCCGGGCCGTCCAGATGCAGGTCGAGGACGGTGACGGTCGAGGGGACATCCTGGCCGAAGAGCGTCGCATCGGGCCCCGCCGTGGGATGGCCGCCCTCCGAGGTACGCTGGGCCAGCAATGACGACCGGTACTGCTGCGCGTCGCCGGACGCCCGCGGGAGACGCTCGGTGCCTGCTTCGGTCCCCCAGGGAACCGCGGTCACCACGACCTCGCGGTACGGCTTGAGCGCGAATGAGCTCGCCACTTGCGTATGGCTGCCTGCCTTTGCGGCAATGAAATTCGAACTCGGAAGCATCGGCGAGTCCAACTGGAGCGCGACCCCGTCGAGCGTCAGGCTCGCCTGGGCCAAAGAGGATGCAGCTTCGGCGGTCCGTGCCGCCGTCGTCATCATGCAAAAAACGATCGCAGCGGCGACCGCTGCAACGAACGCCCGACGTATGTCCACCCTGTCCCCTAGGCGCAGTTGCGCTCAGACCCTAGCCTAATGCTTGCCAACGCAGCGTCGGCAGGCTACCACAAGTTGCCCGCTGGTGGGGATGCCAAGTTCGTTGGGCCGAAGGAGCCTCGCACTGGGGACGTTGCTCAGTTCCGCCTGGGCTCCGCCGCGAGCGCACGGCGATGGAAGAGATCGCGATCGCACCCGCCGAGCAAAAGTGATTGCCTCACGTGTGTCGGGGCTGGGGAAGCAGGATGCTGCCTTGCGTGATTCTCGCCGGCGGCCTGGGTACCCGCATGCGCCCGTACACCGAGTCGTTCCCGAAGGCGCTCATACCTGTGCTCGGGCGACCCTTCACTGACTGGCAGCTTGAATGGCTCCGCGATCAGGGTGTCACGCGCGTCGTCTACAGCATCGGATATCGGGGCGACGCAGTACAGCGCCACGTCGGCTCCGGGCAGGAGTTCGGGCTGCATGTCACCTACGTCGATGAGGGTGCGAACTTGCGGGGGACCGGCGGTGCACTTCGCCTCGCTGCCGACCTCGACCAGTTACCGGCCGCCTTCTTCCTTCTCTACGGCGACTCGTACCTGCAGGTGGACCTTGCCGAGGTCGAAGGAGCTTGGCGCCGAGCGGCATTGCCGGCGCTGATGACGGTCTTCCGGAACGACGGTCGTTGGGACGCGAGCAACGCGATCTATGAGAACGGCCGGGTCACGGTGTACGACAAGCGCCCGGCCAGTCGCCGGCCCGCCATGCGATGGATCGACTACGGGCTGTCGATCCTTCGACGATCGGACGTCGAGCAGGGGGTCGAAGAGGAGCGCCCTGCCGATGTCGCGGAACTCCTTCAGGACCTCAGCTCGAGACGGGCCCTTGCCGGGTACGAAGTGACGGATCGATTTTATGAAGTAGGATCTCCGGCCGGGCTCAGGGCTCTGGAATCACACCTGGCCTCGATTCGATGAAGGTGGACTCGGACGCTGTCCCCCTGCGACGTGGTATCGATGAGCCGGCAAGCGCAAGCGCGAGCGCCTCGCAGGGACGCCGGTCAGCTCCTGACGATGACGGACGTGCCCTCATGGTCGAAGCCGAATCGCATCTCCGGTAGCCCGGCCTCCGCCATGGCATGCCGCAGGCGTGCCGGCTCCTCAGCATAGAACAGGAGGAAGCCACCGCCACCCGCGCCAACTAGCTTGCCACCGACTGCTCCGTTCTCCAGCGCGAGCTCATACCACGCGTCGATCCGATCGTCCGACATGCCGTGCGACCGTTTTCGCTTCTGCTGCCAGTGCTCGTGCATCAGCCCACCGAAGGATCGTGCATCGCCCCGCTCGAGAGCCGCCCTGACCTCGGTGCCGATACGTCTGGTCAGGTGCAGTCCGTCGAGCATCGCCTGATCGTTCGCCTCGGATCGCCGGCTCTGGTCGGAGAGGATGGTGCCCGCATCACGCGCGTAACCGGTGAAGAACAGCAGGAGGTGGTCCTCCAGATCGTGCATCGTTTCGGTGGCGATCGCGAGCGGGGTCACCACCACCGATCCATCGGTCCCGAACTCCAGATTCTTCATGCCTCCGAACGCGGCGATGTACTGATCCTGCTTGCCAATCGGTTCTTTCAGAATGTCCAATTCGATGTGGCAAGCTTGTTCGGCCAGTTCGCGCGGGTGAATCAAAATTTTATTGTGCGCGTGCAGCGCCCGAAGCAGCGCGG
>JBAPVZ010000714.1:0-10183 GCA_049283435.1 Candidatus Dormiibacterota bacterium | reverse complement strand
CCCCGCCGGGCTCCTCGATGGTGCCCCTCGGCTGCCATCTTGAAGGCCGCGGCTGCCAGCTCCGCCACGTCGCGCGAGACGGCCAGGTCCTCGACCATGGCGATGAACGGGTCGAGCTCGCCGCCGTCGAGGATCTCGAGGACGTGCTCCCGGAACTGCGCGCGGCGCTTCAGCTCCAGGTCGGCGTTGGTCGGCAGCCGCATCGGCTGCAGGCGGCGATGGATGCCGCGCTGGATCTGCTGCAGCTTGTGGCGCTCGCTTGGGGTGACGAGCGTGATCGCCTCCCCGCTGGACCCCGCTCGCCCCGTGCGTCCGATGCGATGCACGTATGCCTCGGCGTCGGTGGGCAGGTCGTAGTTGATGACGTGGGTGACGTCGGGGATGTCGAGCCCGCGCGCGGCGACGTCGGTCCCGATGAGGAGCTGCGTGTGGCCCTGCCGGAAGCGCTCCAGCACGCGCTCGCGCTGCTTCTGGTCGAGGTCGCCGTGGATCGCCTGCGCGAGGTAGCCGGCACCCGCCAGCTGTTCGGCGACCGAGTCGGCGTCGCGCCGCGTGCGCACGAACACGATCGCCGAGTCTGGCTGCTCGATGTCGAGGATGCGGACCATCGCCTCGATCTTGGCCCGCCACGGCACCTCGTAGTAGACCTGGCGGACGCGTGGCGCGACCGCCGCGCGCGCCTCCACACTGACTCGAGCCGGGTGGTGCAGGTAGCGGGCGGCGAGCCGCTGGATCGGCGCCGGGATGGTGGCCGAGAAGAGCGCCGTCTGCCGCTCGGGCGGAAGCGCACCGAGCAAGCGCTCGATGTCCTCGATGAAGCCCATGTTCAGCATCTCGTCGGCCTCGTCGAGCGCGACGGTCCGCACCTGGTCGAGGCGCAGCGAGCCGCGGTCGAGATGGTCGATGAGGCGCCCCGGAGTGCCGACGACGACCTGCACGCCGCGGCGCAGTGCGTGCAGCTGCCGGTCATAGGGCTGGCCGCCGTAGATCGCCATCGTCACCATCTGGCGGGGCTTGCCGAGCTCGTGCAGCGCCTCCGCGACCTGGAGCGCGAGCTCGCGGGTCGGCACGACGACGAGCGCCTGCGTCCGCAGCGCGCCCTCCTCCAGCCGTTCGACGATCGGCAGCCCGTAGGCCGCCGTCTTGCCGGTGCCGGTCGGCGCCTCGGCCACCACGTCGCCGCCCTGGAGCAGGAGCGGGATCGCCTGCCGCTGGACCTCGGTCGGGGTTTCGTAGCCGAGCTCGGCGATCGCCTGGAGCGCCGCCGGACCCAGCCCGAGGTCGGCGAACGTGGATGGTTGGTCAGCGGGAGGTGCGGAAGCAGTGGAGGACATGCAGGGTCCACGATATGCGTCCCGCCGCCTCCATCCCGGCATCGGCGATCGTCACATGGTGTGGTCGCCCTCCTCCTCGTTGCGGGAGGCGAAGTGCTCCAGCTTCTCCACGTCGACCTCCACGCCGAGCCCGGGACCGCTCGGGATCGGCATCGCGCCGTCCCGCACGGGCAGCGGCTCGGTGAGGAGATCGTCGGTCAGGAGGTAGTACATGGAGTCGGCGGGGTAGTCGAGCCCGAGCGCCGCGGCGACGCCCAGGTGGCACGCGGTCGAGATGCCGAGCTCGCCGCCGCTGTGCAGGCCGACACCGAGGCCGAACGCGCGGCAGATGCCATGCATCGCGATCGAAGCGTGGATGCCGCCCCACTTGTGGACATCGGCGTGGACGACGTCGACCGCGCCGGCGCGTACGGCCGGCGCGAAGTCCTCGAGGCGGACGACGCACATGTTCGTGCAGAGCGGCGTGCGGGTCTGCTTCGCGACGCGCGCCATGCCCTCGATGCCCGGGCACGGGTCCTCCAGGTATTCGAGCGCGAGCGGCTCCAGCTCGCGGGCGGCCCAGAGCGACTGCGGGACCGACCAGATCGCGTTCGGGTCGACCCGTAACCCGGTCTCCGGCAGCGCCGTGCGCAGCTCCCGCATGATCGCGACGTCGAGCTGCGGGTCGGTCGAGCCCTTCAGCTTCAGCGACGGGAACCGGCCCGAGCCGACGATCTCGGTCGCGACCTCGGCGAGCGCACGGGGGAGGTCCGCTTTCGATGCACCGGGCGCGTCGGCGCGGGTCAGCAGGCCGGTGATCGGGATCGCGTCGGTCGTCGCGCCGCCGAGCTGCAGATGGAGCGGGGTGCCGCTGGCACGACCGGCGAGATCGAAGAGCGCCATCTCCAGGCCCGCGATCGCGCAGTAGCCGAGGTAGCCGTGGAAGAAGGGCACCATGTGGCTGCGGCGCGCGATCTCGGCCGTGGCGCGGGGATCGAGCCCCAGGAACGTGTCCTTGATGCGCTCGATGATCGCCCGCGTGGGCCGGCCGTGCATCGTCTCGCCCCAGCCCTCGGCGCCGTCGTCGGTGCGTACGCGGAGCACGGTACGGGTCGTCCCCGACTTCGTCTCGAAGCTGCTCGTGAAGGCGACGCGCAGCGGCACGTTGACGACCCAGGTGTCGATCGTCGCTATGCGCATGCGGTCACCAGGGGGCCTCGCTCGCTTCTGATCATGGGTGTCACTGACCTCCTGCGGCGGCTGCCACCGGGGGCGCCTGCTGCGCCCGCCGGCGAGCGCCGACATAGATGAACACGGTCACGAGCGCCGCCACGAGTAGGCCGACCCCGATGATCCAGAGCGCGCTCGTCGCCGGGCCGGTGCCCGCGACGAAGCCGACCGCGAGCGGCGTCCCGATCCCCGCCATCTGTCCGAACAGCTGGATCAGCCCGATCGCGATCCCGACGTGCCCCCGGGGGGTCAGATCCTCCATCCAGGCGATGATGATCCCGGTGATCGCAGCGTTGCAGCCGGCGCCCAGGAAGATCGCGACGAGCTTCGGCACCGCGCCCGGCAGGCTCGGGCCGATGAAGATCGCGAGCCCGGCGATCACGAACCCGACCAGGATGAAGACGTCGCGCCGATGCAAGCGGTCGGAGGCGTAGCCGACGCCGAAGAGCAGCACGATCGCGATCAGATAGGGGATTGCGGAGAGCAGCCCGACGCTCGCGATGCCGATCTTCGTCACCTCCTTGATGACGGTCGGCACCCACGTCTGCAGGCCGTAGGAACCGGCGGACGACATGATCCAGACGACGACGAAGCCCCAGAGCAGCGGGCTTCGGATCACCGTCGTCCAGTGCGGCGTCTCGACCGTACCGGTCTCGGCCGCCTCGCGCCGGCGGCTCTCCAGCAGCCACCGCAGCTCCGCCTGGCCGAGCCGCGGGTCGCGCTCCGGGTCGTCGGCGACCCAGATCGCGACGATCGCCGCGACGATCAGCGGGGGCACGGCCTCGATGAAGAACATCGTGTGCCAGGACGTCTGCGCGATCAGGACACCGGTGACGGCGCTGCCGACGAGGTTGCCGGCCTGACCGAAGATGAAGAACGCCGACGTTGCCCGGCCGCGCTCCTCCAGGGGGAACCAGCGCCGGATCATGATGAGCAGCGTCGGGACGGCGGCGCCCTCGGACAGCCCGACGATGATGCGGCACGCGATCAGCTGGTTCAGGTTCGTGCTGAGGCCGGTCAGGACCGTGCCGGCGCACCAGGCCACGAGCGCGCCAGTGATCAGCCACTTCGCGTTGACGTACTGCCCGAACACCGCGCCTGGCAGCTGGATGGGGACGTAGCCCCAGAAGAAGGCCGAGAGCACGACGCCGACGACGACCGTCGACAGCTGGAAGTCGGTCGCGATCGTCGGCACCGCGACCGCGATGTTGGCGCGGTCGATCGCGGTGACCAAGAATGTCAGACAGATCGGGATCAGGATGCGGAAGTACCTCGCCAGCCCGGGCTTCGCCGGGGAGGTCTGGGTTGCGCTCATCGTGCGTTCTCCTCGCTCGTCTTCATGGGCGCCGCGTCGGGCGGCGGTGACGTCGTGGCCGCGTCGGTCGTCGTCAGCTCAGACGGACCTCCCGGTCCTCCCGCAGCGACTGCTCCAGCGCGGCGGCCAGGCGGACCGCGGCGAGCCCGTCCTCGGGGGCGACCGAGGGCGGCACCCCGCGGTCGATGCAGCGGACGAAGTGCGCAAGCTCGGCGGCGAGGATGCCGCCGCCGGCGCCGTCCTCGTACTCGGCGTAACGCGTCGTGTCGGGGTAGGTGCTGCTCGATCGATCGGCGACGAAGAGCCCCTGCTCGAAGCCGGTGACCTCCAGCATCCCCTGCGTGCCGGCAACCTCCAGGCGGGAATCGATCGCGGAGCCGAGGTGCGCCGGCAGCGCCCAGCAGCTCTCGATGACGGCCGTGCTGCCGTCGTCGAGGCGGAGCAGCGCCTGCAGCGAGTCCAGCTGCTCCAGCCGCGCGAACACGCGGCTCACGCCGTGGGCGCGCATCGTGACCACCTCGCGGCCGGTCACCCAGCGCAGAGCGTCCAGGTCGTGGATCGAGACGTGCCAGGGGAGCCGGGTCGTCGCGCCGTAGCGGAGTGTCGCGCCGGAGGCGCTGTTGCGCCGTGCGTAGGTGTGGAGCAGGCCGCCCAGCTCGCCCGCCTGGACGCGGCGGCGAGCGCCGAGGTAGCGTGGGTCGAAGCGGAGCAGGTGGCCGACCATCAGCAGGCGTCCGCGGGCGGCCTTGACGATCGCTTCCGCGTCCTCGACGCTCGTCGCCAGCGGCTTCTCGACGAGCACCGCGAGACCCCGGTCGAGCGCCTCCAACGTCACCTCGCGGTGCGCGTCGTCGGGCAGCGCGACGACGACAGCCTGCGGGTTCGAGGCCGCCAGCTGTGCGAGCGAGGACGTGGCGGCGACCCCGAGCGACCGCACCGCCCGCTGCCTCGCCGCCTCGTCGGTGTCGACGACCCCGGCGAGCTCGACACCCGGCATCGACGCCAGGACGCGAGCATGCCGGAGCCCCATCAGACCGGCGCCGACGACGCCGATCCGGATTCTTCCGCTCATCTCTCTCCTCCCTCCGAGCCCCTCACGCTGCTCGCCCTCTCATCCCACCGGGTCGTACTCGGGTCGCCATTGCTCAGAGCTGGGGATAGGGCAGCCAGCTCAAGGCGACGTTGGGCAGCACGCTGCGCCGCATCCGCTGCAGCGCCAGGTCGATGTGCTGCTGCCCGCGCTCGACGGCGAACAGGTAGTGGCCGGGGTACAGACCGTCGACGCCGAGCGGTGCCAGCGCCGGCAGGTGGCGCCGGTAGTCGGCGGGGTCCGAGCCCTCGACGTTGAGCAGGCTGATGAAGCCGCCGAGGAAGATGGCGTCGCCGCTGAACAGCGCGCGGTAGCCGGGCGCCTGGAGCAGGTAGGACGTCGAGCCCGGCGAGTGGCCGGGAGTGAAGACGCTTGTCAGCGTGCGGTCGCCGGCCTCGAACTGCCAGCCGGCGGGCAGCGGGTCACCGCGTTCGTAGTGCGGGTAGACGTAGTCGGCCGGGTAGGTGCCGTTCTCCTTGGCGGCGCGCAGTCCGAGCGCCTCGTCGCTGCCGCGGCGGAGCAGGTCGATCTCGATCGGGTTCGCGAGCACCTGCGCACCGCTCGCTTCGGCCAGCGCCCGGACGCCGCCCGCATGGTCGGCGTGGGCGTGGGTGAGAAGGATCAGAGACAGGTCGCGCTCTGCAAAGCCGAGGCCCGCCAGGTTGCGGCGGATCCCGGACGCGTCCGGGTCGACGCCGGCATCGACGAGCACCAGCCCGCTCACCGTCTCCAGCAGGTAGGCGTGGCAGTCGAGCGGGTGCGAGATGCCGAGCGGACCGCTCGCAACCAGATGGATGCCGGGTGCGACGGTGATCGCGCTCATCGACTTCCCCTCCCCGCGGACGATTCCCGAACCACGAGCTCGGGACTGACGAGACTGCGTACGCACGGCGTCGATTCCGAACTCTCGCGCAGCCGGTCGAGGAGACGGCGGACGCCGAGCCGGCCCATCTCCTGCTGGAAGACGTGGACGCTGCTCAACGCCGGCCGCAGCAGCGCGCCGGTGGGGCTGTCGCCGAAGCCGACGATCGCCAGGTCGTCGGGGACGCGGATGCCGAGGTCGGCCGCTGCATTGAGGACCCCGATCGCGATCACGTCGTCGCCGGTGACGATCGCGTCGGGCACTTTCGGGCCGGTGAGCAGCGCGCGGGCGCCGGCCTCGCCGGCCCCGACGGTGAACTCGACGCGGACCGCCAGTGCACTCCCCGACGGCAGCTCCCGCTCCCAGAGCGCGTCCTGGAATCCGGCCTGCTTGCTGTTCGTCGTCGTCGCGTGCGGCGGGCCGTTGAGCAGCGCGATGCGCCGGCGGCCCCCGTCGAGCAGATGGGCGGTCGCGAGATAGGCGCCGAGACGGTTGTCGGCGAGCACGGCGTCGAGCGAGACCTGCGGAAACGAGGTGCCGACCAGGAGGGCGGGGATGCGGATGCGGGCGAGCGCCGCGGGGTCGAAGGCGCCTCCGAGGAACAGCATGCCGTCGATGCCCTCCGGCACCTCGGCGTCGTGACCCGCGGTCCACATCTCGACGTTCACGTGGTAGCGGTTTCGGCGCGCCTCCCGCTCGACGCCGGCGAGGAGCTCGGCGACGTAGTAGTTCGGGGTCTCGCCCTCGTGCCGGGTGGGGGAAAGGGCGGCGCCGAGCGTGCCGGCGACGGCGCCGGGGAGGGGGCCACGCGGGGCCCGGCGGTGGTGGTAGCCGAGGCGGGAGGCAACCTCGAGCACGCGATCGCGCGTGCCGTCGCTGACGCCGGGACGGCCGTTCAGCACGTACGAGGCGGCGGCCTTCGATACCCGGGCCTCGCGCGCGACGTCCTCCAGTCGCGCCCGGAGAGCGGGGTCGTTCATGATTCTCGATCGTCACAAACCGATTACTGATCTGTCAAGTCGAATTCACTGAACTCCAGTGAACAAGACATCGCACGGCGCCGAGCAAGGCAGCGCTACGGACGGTCCCCTCCCCACCAAGGGGGCGGGCCAATGAGTACGCGGTGATGGGGGGGGGGCCGTCAATGGGTGGTGTTAAGGCCAATCCGGGGTGCGCCGCGTGGCCGGCTGTCGGGAATCGCCGACGCGGTGGGTCGGTCGTCACGCCGGGAACTCGTGCAATGGCGTGGCTCCGAGCTATGCAGTCCTACAGACCGCCCCCTCCCCACCAAGGGGGCGGGCCAATGAGTACGCCGTGATGGGGGGGACGTCAACAGGACGTGTTAAGGCCAATCCGGGGTGCGCCGCGTGGCTGGCTGTCGGGAATCGCCGACGCGGTGGGTCGGTCGTCACGCCGAGGAGGGGTCAGCGGAACGCTGCGATCACCTTGGCCACCGGCTCGAGGTCGCCGCTCGACGCGAGGCCGGGCACCCGGAGCATGACCTCACCGACACCGGCGTCGGCCAGCTCGCGAAAGCGGCCGATCTGGTCCTCGACCGTCCCCGCGTTGACGGCCGCGGCAAAGCGGGAGCGGTCCTGGCGTGGCGGGCGGAGGTGGTCGAGCAGCGTCTCGAGAGCGCGGTCGTCGGCAGCGACCAGTGTCGTCGAGAGGTGGGTCAGCGCCACCTCGCGCGGATCGCGCCCGACGTCCTGGCAGTGTCGTCGAAGGACTTCCCCCTTGTGCTGCACCGTCGGCAGATCTCCCATCACATTCGCGGCATCGGCGTACCGCGCGGCCAGGCGCAGCGTGCGCCGCTCGCCACCGCCACCGACCAGGATCGGCACTCGTTCCTGCAGCGGGCGCGGATAGGAGGCGCTGTCCGGCACCTGCACGACGCGACCGTCGAAGGCAGCGCCTCCCGGCCCCCAGAGCCGGGGCAGGAGCTGCAGCGCGTCCTCGAGCAGCAGGAGGCGCTCGGCGAGCGGTGGGAACCGCCACCCGAACGCGTCATGCTCCTGGCGGAACCAGGCGGCGCCGAGGCCGCAGATCGCGCGGCCACCGCTCAGGACGTCCAGGGTGGCGATCAGCTTGCCGAGATGGCCGAGATTCCGGTAGGTGATCCCGGTCACCAGGCAGCCGAGCCCGACCCGCTCGGTCGCTGCCGCGAGGTAGGCCAGCGTCGTGTAGCTCTCGAGGAAGTCGTCCCACGCGCGCCCGACCTGGGGGATCTGCCGGAAGTGGTCCATCACGTAGATCGCATCGAAGCCAGCGGCCTCCGCGCCGGCAGCGATGTCACGCAGCCGTTCCGCGGTGCGCTCCCGACCCCCGGGGAACGTAAAGCTCGACAGATGGAGCCCGAAGCGAAGGCCACTCGGCTGCTCTTGCTGGCGCCGCGATGCCGCTTGGCTGGCCACGAAGGCCTCCGGCACGACGCGCACCGGGCGCGGCGTGAGCACCGCGTCGAACCCCTCCTCGGCCAGTCGCCCGCGAGTCCGTCGCCACGCGCGGAGCTGGTCATCGAGGACCTGGGCGGGGATTCGGCGCTGCCGGTTCCGATTGCGCGCTCGACATTCGGCCGCCGCGGTGTCGAAGGCGACCACGACGCAGGGCAGGCCGTGTGTCGCGGACAGCTCGCGCCAGTGGGCGCGCAGATCCGGATCGAGGCCCAGGGTGTCGATCACCGTCGTGAGGCGCCGGCGCAGGCGGGCTCGGATCACCTGGTCGAGGAGCGAGAAGGCGTCCGAGCTCGCCGCGAAGTCATCCTGCCCGGCGCCGACCAGGGCGCGAAGGCGGTCGCTCGCCACGATCGTGTCGGGTGGGAAGTGCTCGGCTGCCCAGCTCGACTTCCCCGATGCGCCGGGACCGGCGAGCACGACGACGCAGGGGGACGGCAGGTGCAACGGCTCCTCCCTCGGGCCGGTCTGCATCCCGCCCTGCCGCCCGGTTCAGCCGGCTGACGCGATCGCGATCGTCTGGGCGGCGAGAAACGGATCCAGCCCGAGCTGACCGCCCTCGGCGCCGATGCCGCTGAGCTTGCGGCCGGCGAACGGGATCTGCGGCGTGTTCGGCGCCGGCGTGTTGACCCCGACGATGCCGACGTCGAGCGCCTCGGCGACGCGCACGGCGCGCTCGATATCGGTGCCCGCGACGTAGCCGGCCAGGCCGAGCGACGAGCGGCGGACCAATGCCAGCACGTCCTGCAGGTCGTCGTAGGGCAGGACGGGCAGGATCGGGGCGAACGACTCGTCGGTGACCAGGCGTGCGTCATGCGGAGGATCGACCGCGATCACGGGCAGCGCGAAGTGGCCTCGTTCGGGCCGGCCGGCGCGGCTGCGGTGGATGGTCGCCCCGCGTCGCTCGGCCTCGGCAGCAAGCTCGTCCACGCGCCCGGGACCGGTCGGAAGCGCGAGCGGGCCGAGCGTCGTTGCCGGATCGAGCGGATCGCCCAGCCGGAGCGCGTCGGCGGCTGCGACGAGCTCGTCGGTGATCGTGGCCAGCATCCGTCGAGGGACCCAGGCGGCATTCGCGGCGATGCAGGACTGCCCGTTGTTGCGGTACTTCGCACCGACGATCAGCTGGACCGCCTGCGCTGGGTCGGCGTCGTCGAGCACCAGGACGGGCGCGTTGCCGCCCAGCTCCAGCACGCAGCGCTGCAGGAGCGGTCGGGCCTGCTCCGCGACGAGCAGGCCGACGCGCGTCGACCCGGTGAACGTGATGCCGCGCACCCGAGGGTCGCCGAGCCATGCCTCGGTCGTCGTCTGCCCGTCCCCGAGCATCGTGCACAGCACGCCGTCGGGGAGATGCCCGGCGACGATCTCGGCGAAGCGCAGGCTGGAGCCGGCGGCGACCTCGGACGGCTTGCAGAGCACCGTGCAGCCGGCGGCGAGGGCGGGCGCGATCTTGCGGGCCGGGATGGAGAGGGGGAAGTTCCACGGCGTGACCGCCGCGACGACCCCGAGAGGCCGGCTGTCGACTCGGTGCTGGAGGCCCGGGTTCGCGCGTACGACGTGCTCGGTCCGCGTCTGGATGGCGGCTGCGAACCACTCGAAGAAGCCGGCCGAGAGACCGACCTCGGCCTTCGCCTCGGCGAGTCGCTTGCCCGTCTCACGGGCCGTCAGCCGCGCCAGCTCGTCGGTGACCTCCGGCTGGCGCAGGTGCGACGCGATCTGGAGCAGCGCCGTCGCGCGCTGTGCGGCCGGCGTGCCGGCCCAGGCAGGGAGTGCCCTGGCGGCCGCATCCACGGCAGCGACCGCGTCCGCCGCACCGCCGCCCGCATATTCAGCGATCACGGCGCCGGTCGCCGGTTCGACGACCGGGACGACCCAGGCGGCGCGAGGCTCGCCGACGCCGGGAATCAGGACGCCGCGTTGGGG
>JBAPVZ010000713.1:0-4414 GCA_049283435.1 Candidatus Dormiibacterota bacterium | reverse complement strand
CTCCAGCAGTGGTCCCGCGAGCGGATGGGCTACGCCGCGATCCAGAGCACCCGCCCGCAGACGCTCGCCTATGCGCTCGTCGACTCGCCGGCCGGGCTCCTCGCCTGGACGACCGAGTGGTTCGACGACTACGGCGACGACGTCGGACGCATCGACCGGGACCTGCTCCTGACGAACCTGATGCGCTACTGGCTGACCGGCACCGCGGGCTCGGCGGCGCGACTCTATCGCGAGAACGCGCGGCGCTGGGGCGAGCCGCCGTGCGCTCGGCGGTGCCGGCCGGCGTCGCCGTCTTCCGCGGCGACGGTGCGATCCGCCGCTTCGCCGAGCCGGCACCTACGATCACCCGCTGGACCGAGTACGGAGGCGGCGGACACTTCGCCGCGATGCCGACCCCGGACCTGCTCGTCGACGACGTGCGGGCGTTCTTCCGGACGGTGCGCGCGACGCGTTGAGCGTGCGGCAGGCGCGTACCGCGGTTGGCGAGGCGAGGTTAAGGTGCTGTTAGGCTTCGGGCGATGAAGCTCAGCCTGGTGCCTCGGGAGCGCCGCTTCTTCACCCTGTTCGCGCAGCAGGGCGAGCTCGTCAGCCAGACGCTGGACGAGCTCTCGAAGAGCCTGCTCGAGGGTCGCTCCCGTCTGCCTCGCCTGCAGGATCTCGAGCACCAGTGCGACGAGGTGACGCGGGAGATCTACGAGCTCGTCAACCGGTCGTTCGTGGCGCCGTTCGAGCAGGAAGACATCATGCACCTCGCGGGCGGGCTGGACGACATCGTCGACCTGGCCGAGGAGCTCGGCGACAAGCTGGAGCTGTACCAGATCACCGAGATCACGTCTTCCGCCCGGTCGATGGGCGAGGTCCTCGCCGACGCGGGCGGCGCGGTCGCGCGAGCGACCGAGCATCTGGAGCAGATGAGCGCCGTCACCCCCTACCGGGACCAGCTCCACCAGTTCGAGAACGCCGGCGACCACCTCTACCGCGACTCGCTCGCCGCCCTCTTCAGCGTCGAGCGGGGCGCTGCGGAGCTGATCAAGTGGAAGGACATCTACGACCTTCTGGAGGAGGCCCTGGACCGCTGCGAGCATGTTGCCAACATCCTCTCCACGATCCAGGTCAAGAATGCCTGACCGCCGGATCGGGCTCCCGAAGGAAGACCAGGCCTCCCGAACCGCCGCCTGATGACGCAGGCCCTGCTCCTGGTGACGATCGGGCTCGCGCTCGTCTTCGACTTCACGAACGGATTCCACGACACGGCGAACGCGATCGCGACCTCGGTCTCGACCCGCGCCCTCACCCCCCAGCGAGCGGTCCTCCTCTCCGCCGGCCTCAACCTCGTCGGGGCGGTCGTGACCGTCCTCGCATTCGGCAGCGCCGTCTCCAACACGATCGGTCACCTGCTCGCCCATCCCGGCCTGACCGACATCGCGGCCGGTCTCATCGGCGCGACGATCTGGAATCTCGTCACCTGGTACCGCGCGCTGCCGAGCAGCTCGACGCACGCGTTCATCGGCGGCCTGATCGGCGCCGGCATCGCGGCGAGCGGCGGTCTCGCCGGCGTGCACTGGTCCCAGCTCGGCGTCGTCCTGATCGGTCTCGTCGCCTCGCCGCCCCTCGGCTTCGCGCTGACGTTCGTGCTCATGGTCGTGCTCTACCGGGTCGTGCGCTCCGGTCGCCCGGCGCGGGTCTTTCGGGGCTTCCGCCTGCTGCAGATCCTGACCGGGGCACTCGTCTCCTACTCCCACGGCTCCAACGACGCGCAGAAGTCGATGGCGGCGATGACGCTTGCGCTCCTCGTGACCGGGAACATCTCGCACTTCAAGGTGCCGCTCTGGGTCGCCCTCATCGCCGCCGTCGCGATCGGCGTCGGCACCTATGTCGGCGGCTGGCGAATCATTCGCACGCTCGGCTGGCGGATCTACAAGCTGGACCCGATGACCGGCATGGGGGCGCAGCTGGTGAGCGCGCTCGTGATTCAGGTCGGGACCGTGTTCGGGCTCCCCGTCTCGACGACCCACGTCGTCACCGGGTCGGTGCTCGGCGCCGGCGCGCCCCGGCGCCTCGGCGCGAGCGCGTGGGGCGTGGGCGGGGACATCGTCATCGCGTGGCTCCTCACCATCCCCGCCTCCGCCGTGATCGGCTGGGTCGTCTTCGCGATCCTGCACACCGCCGGACTGCGCTGACTCCCGGCACCGTCGCCGGCTCGACCGCCGCCGCCGGTGTCACGCGATTGCGAGCGACTCGACCTCGGGCCAGCGGTCGCCGAGCCGCGCGTAGGCGAGCGCCATGCCGTGCCGCAGCCCCTCGTAGCTGACCTCGAACGACGGCACCTGGTAGCGCGCGAGCAGCAGCCGCAGAATCTCGGTGCCGCCGCGCAGTGCCCGGAGCCGGCTCTCGGGGACCTCCCCTTCCGCGGCGAGGTCCGCCGCCGGCGCCTGGTCGAGAATTTGATCGGCCCGCGCCAGCTGCTCGGGGCCGATCACCGACGGCGGCTCGACGTCGGAGAGCACGAGTGGCAGGTTCGACGCGGTACCACCGGTGACGACGAGCAGCTCGCATCGCGAGGGCGGCGCGCCGGCGAGTGCTTCGGCGGCGGCCGCCCGCACCGCCATCCGCTCACCGGGCAGCGGGGGATCCGAGAGATAGCGAGCCGCGAGGGCGCCCGACCCGACCGGCTGCGAGGCCCAGGCCGCGATCTGCTCGCCGTGCGCGGCGACGAGCTCCGTGCTGGCGCCGCCGATGTCCGCCATCACCCACTCGCCGGGCACTCGGTGGGCGCTCGCGACGCCGAGGAACGACAGCTGCGCCTCGCGCTCGGCGGAGATGAGCCGGACCGGCGTGCCCGCCACCAGCGACGCCATGTCGAGGAACTCCTGGCCATCCGGCGCCTCGCGCACGGCCGCGGTCGCGCCGGCGACCACGTGCTCGAAGCCGGGACCACGGGCCTGCGCGAGCACCGATTCCAGCGCCTCCAGCACGACCGCCGTTCCCGCCGGGCCGATGCGCCCGGTGCGGTCGACGCGCGCGCCGAGCTCGGGCATCTCCACGTAGTGGCCGACCTCGCGGAGGTGCCCGTCGACGACGTCCGCGACGAGCGCGTGCACGGTGTTGCTCCCGATGTCGAGCGCGGCGAGACGCTGAGGGATGGGCACGTCGGCGAGGCTACGCCAGCGTCGGGGCCCAGGAGTCCGTGAGGCCCCACAACTAGGATGAGTCGGTGTCATCGAACCTGCTGACGATCGTGGGCGTCGCCGCGGCGGGGGCGGTCGGAGCCGTCGCCCGGTATCTTCTCGGCGGCCTGATCGCCGGCCGGACCGGGGGCGCGTTCCCCTGGGACACATTCGTCATCAACATCAGCGCTGCCCTCGTCCTCGGCTTCGTGTTCGCGATCTTCGGCGACCGCTTCCTGATCCCGCCCTGGATTCGCACGACGATCCAGGTCGGGTTTCTCGGCGCCTATTCGACGTTCTCGACCTGGACGCTGGAGACGCTGAACCTGCTGCAGGCGGGATCCTGGCTGCTCGCCGGGGCCAACGTCTTCGGCAGCATCCTGCTCGGCATGCTCGCGGTGTACGGTGGAACCGCGCTCGGACGCTTGATCTGATGGAACGCGGCGATCAGGGGCAGCTACTCCGCATCTTCATCGGCGAGAGCGATCAATGGCATGGTCGCCCGCTCTACGAAGCGATCGTCAGGAGAGCGCGCGAGGCGAAGATGGCGGGCGCGACCGTGCTGCGCGGCATCGAGGGCTTCGGTGCCCGCTCCCACCTCCACACCGCCCGCCTGCTGCGACTCTCCGAGGATCTGCCCGTCATCATCGAGATCGTTGACACCGAGGAGCGCATCCAGGAACTGCTGCCGATGCTGCAGGAGATGATGGGCGACGGCCTCGCGACCCTGGAGCGCGTGCAGGTGCTGTACTACGGCACGCGCGCCGGCGGCGGGCACGACGCCTGATCCGCATCGGCGCGGATGGCTCGGGCGGTCCAGGTACGGCGGATACGTGTCGGCGGCCGGGCCAGAGTTCACCGTTCCGGTGGCCGGCGAGCTGAACGGACCCGGGATGATCGGGATTCCCGGGCTGGATCGTCACCGGCGTGTGCGGCGCCGAGGGGTCTTTCGACGTCGCCATCTGGGATCGATAGCGCCCCGGGGCAATGCCCCACCCGCCCAAGGGGGCTGGCCCCGTGAAGTACGCCGGAGAAGGGCGAATGTCAAGGGGGAGTGTTAAGAAAAAAGTGCCGATCTGAACTCATTCGGCGTCCACTCTTCGTCGTGTTAACGGCCGAATTCTGCTTGACGAGACCCGCTCGCCGTTAGAAAATACAAACATGGGTTCGCTGGTCAGGGACCGCAGCAGCAGCGCCGTCGAGCTCGACGACGACCTGGCTCGCATCTTCGCCGAGCTCCAGCGCGT
>JBAPVZ010000712.1:0-2905 GCA_049283435.1 Candidatus Dormiibacterota bacterium | reverse complement strand
CTCGCGAACTCGGTCGAGCCGCCAACGGTGTTCGGCTACAACCCGAACACGAAGCCGGCCTACAGCTACAACCCGGCCAAGGCGAACCAGATGCTCGACGCCGCGGGGTGGGTCAAGGGTGCGGACGGGATCCGCGCCAAGAACGGCGTCAGGCTCGCGTTCACGATGATCGGGAGCGCCGGCAGCGCGACGACGACGAACACGAGCCAGGTCATCCAGCAGAACTGGAAGGCGGTCGGGTGCCAGATGACCCCGCAGGCGATCCAGTTCACTCAGCTGGTCACGGCCCTGACCGACACGCACAACTTCGACATGGTGCTGCTGGGATTCAACTTCAACAACGACCCCGACCAGTCGCAGATCTTCGCCAGCTCGGGGACCGGAGTCGGCGGCTTCAACGGGATGGACTTCAAGAACGCGCAGGTCGACAGCCTCCTGGCGCAGGGCGCGTCGACGCTGGACAAGGCGAAGCGCAAGCAGATCTACGACCAGTACCAGGACGTGATGGCGCAGCAGCTGCCGATCTACGTCCTCTACTTCCAGCAGCAGGCGTACGGCATCGCCCAGCGCGTCCAGGGGATGGAGCTGAACACGTTCCAGCACTACACGCGGCCCTGGATGAACAAGGTGTGGGTATCGGACGGGAAGTGAGGGCCGGGGCACTCGGCGAGGAGATGAGGGCGCCGCTGATCGGCACGTGACGCGGGCTTCGTTCCAGGCGGTCGCGCCCGAGATTGCCGCGTACGCCGAGCAGCGGCTGCAGGCGGCGCGGCTGATGCTGCTCGGCACGCTGCGGCGGGATGGCTCGCCGCGGATGAGCCCGGTCGAGCCCTGCCTGGCCCGCGGGCATCCGCTGTTCGGCGCCATGCCGTGGTTGCGAAAGGCGGACGACGTGCGTCGAGAGCCGCGTTGCGTGCTGCATACCACCGTCACGGCCCCAGATGCGGGGGAGGGAGAGTGCCGGGTGTACGGGTACGGTCGCGCGGTCGAGGTCGAGGTCGACGCGGCGCTCAGGCAGGTTTGCCCGGCTGCCTGGTGGGCGGGACGACCGCCCGCGGCAGCGGCCGCGTTCGAGCGGTCGATCGAGGAGGCCACGTGGATCGACTGGGACCTCGAGCAGGGTGAGATGACGGTTCGCTCGTGGTCGGTGGGGCAGGGCGGCTCCACCACCCGACGCTCGTATCCCTGGCAGTTGCCCGCGGCGGGGTGGGGGGGCGTACGCGACGCCCACCCCGCCCAGCTCACGTCATCAGAGGTGGCGCTGGAACCAGTCCAGCCGCCGGGCCAGGTAGTCGGCCCGCTGCCCGGCCGGTCCGATGCGGGCGAACAGGTGGGGCGCGCCCGGGTAACGGACGAACTCGGTCTCACACCCGGCCTGGCTGAGCGCCGTGAACATCTCCTCGGCCTGCCCGATCGGGCAGCGCTCGTCCGCCTCGCCGTGAATGATCAGGGTCGGCGTCACGGCGGTATGCGCTTTGGTCGAGGGGGAGTGGTCGCGGTACCAATCGGGGTTCTCCCATGGCTTCGAGCCCCACTCGATCTGCCCCCAGAACGGCGAGATGTCGCTCGTTCCGTACATCGACGTCAAATCGAAGCAGGGCGCGCCGCACACCGCCGCCTTGTAGCGATGGGTCTGCCCGATTGTCCAGGACGTCATGAACCCGCCGTAGCTGTACCCGCAGATGCCGACGCGCTCCTCGTCGACATAGTCGCGGGCGCCGACCAGGTCGACGGCCGCCTGCAGGTCCAGGTAGTCCTCGCCACCCCAGTCGCGGACGACGGCGGTCGCGAACGCGCGGCCGTACGTCCCCGAACCACGCGGGTTGACGGTCAGCACGAGGTAGCCGTGCGCGGCCAGCACCTCGACGGCGGACTGGAACGCGTAACCGTGGTTGCCGTGCGGCCCGCCATGCACGTCGAGGATCAGCGGGTAGCACTTGGCGGCATCGAAGTCGGGCGGGAAGAAGAGCCACGACTCGATCGTGAAGCCCGCGCGCTCGAACTCGATGCGCTCCCAGCCGGCGGGTGGGTGCGTCCGCAGCAGGTCGTCGTTCAGGTGGGTGACGATCGTCGTCGTCCCGCTCTGGCGATCCCAGACCGAGATCTCGCTGATCGAGCCGAGGTCGGTGTGCCCCTGGACGACGTGCGTCGCCTCCCGGTCGACGCTGCACCCGACCTTCGCGGCCTGCCAATCGGTCAGCGGCGTCAGGGCTCGGGTCTTGACATCGAACTCGTAGAGGCCGCTCGCACCGTGATGCAGCGCGTGGAGGAGCACCGTCTGCTCGTCGAGCCACCGGGGTGGTGACGGCGGCTGCATGCTCGGGTAGCCGGCGTCGGGCAGCACCGCCAGGTCGTCGGTGAGCCGCGTCTGGGCGCCGGTCTGCGCGTCGACGAGGAAGAGGTCCGGCTGCGACGTGCGGCCGGGATCGGCGGCGACGAACAACCGGGCACCATCCGGCGACCAGGCCCAGAGCGAGACCGTGGCGTCGTCGCCGAACGTGACGTCCCGAACGCCGTCGCCGTCGACCTCCTGGAGGCGGAGCCAGGAATGGATGCCCACGCGCTCGGCGACCCGGAACGCGAGGCGGCTGCCGTCGGGCGACCAGGCTGGAAACCAATGGTCTCGCGGCTCGGTCGTGATCGCTCTGGAGGGGGCGCCGTCGAGACCGACGACGAAGACCTGGACCCGGCGATTGCCGAGATAGCCGCGCACGTCCTCCTTGTAGTCGAGGCGTCGGGTGACGCGGACGAGCGGATCCGGTCCTTCGAACGGGTCTCGGGGATCGACGACGGCGGTGTAGGCGAGGCGGGTGCCATCCGGCGACCAGACGATCCAGTTGATGCCGAGCGCGTGCGCCGCGAGCGTCGTCGGCTCGCCGCCGTGCGCGTCGACCAGCTGGAGGGC
>JBAPVZ010000711.1:0-4619 GCA_049283435.1 Candidatus Dormiibacterota bacterium | reverse complement strand
ACCCTGAAGTACGCGACCCAGGCGAGCGGTGAGGCGCCGACGATCGTGCTGTTCGTGAACGACGTCGGGCTGCTTCACTTCTCCTACCGGCGCTACCTGGAAAACCGGCTCCGCGCGCACTTCGGTTTTGCCGGGAACCCGCTGCGTCTCGTGCTGCGCGCGCCTCGCGAAGACCGCCGGTCCCGGTAGGGCGCCGACCCGAGGCGGGACGCCCGAACGGGGCCATTGCCGGCAGTCGGACCTCATCTCGCCTCGCGAAGCGTCGCCTCGCCGGCGAACGGGCCCTCTCCGGAAGCCGCCGGCCGGGACACCACAGGCCCCCGATCTCAGATTTTGACTCGCTCTTACACCTTGCTGACGGTGTGCGGACCATGGCCGAACCTCGGGCGTGGTGGTCTAATGACGGTGGAGTACGCAGTGATGGGCCAAAAGGTGCTGGTCGTCGACGACGAGGATCACATCGTCGAGTTGGCGCGCCTCTACCTCTCGCGTGAAGGGTTCACGTGCGAGGGGGTGACCGACGGCGGCGATGCGGTCGCGCGCTTCCGCCAGGTGCGCCCGGATCTCGTCGTGCTCGACATCATGCTGCCGAACGTCGATGGCCTGTCGATCTGCAAGGAGATCCGCCGCCAGAGCCAGGTGCCGATCATCATGCTCACCGCTCGCGACGAGGTCACCGACAAGGTCGTCGGCCTCGAGGTCGGCGCCGACGACTACCTGACGAAGCCGTTCCATCCCCAGGAGCTCGTGGCCCGCACCAAGGCGCTGCTGCGCCGCGCACAGCTGGAGCCTGACGAGCCGAAGCTGGTGCGCGTCGGCAATCTGGAGATCGACCTCGAGCGTCACGAGGTTCGCTCCGGGGATGCCCGCATCCAGCTGCGGCCGAAGGAGTTCGACCTCCTGACGATGCTCGCGCGGCATCCGGAGCGGGTCTTCCAGCGCAGCGAGCTGCTCGACCTCGTCTGGGGCTACGACTTTCCCGGCTACACCCGGACCGTCGACGTCCACGTGCAACAGGTGCGCGACAAGCTGGCCCGCGCCGGCGTCCACGACCTCACGATCACGACGGTCTGGGGCGTCGGCTACAAGCTCGAGCCGCGAGCCGGATGAGCGTGCGATGAGCAGTCTCGGAGAGCGGCTCAGCCTCCGCGTCCGGCTGCTCGTCGCCTCGGTCGGCCTCGTCGTCGTCTGCCTCACCGTGAGCGGCGTCCTCTCGATCGTCCTCGTCCAGAACCTCGAGGTGCAGAACACGCAGTCCGAGCTCGCGCGCTACGTCGACGTCGTCAAGGTGCAGGTGACGCAGGCGGCCTGCGCGACGCGCGACCCGCTGACCGGCGCCTGCGACCGTGAGATCGCGTCTCGCAGCGCGCTCTTCACCCAGCTCGACAACCACATGCCGGCGATCGACCTGCAGGGCGACCGCCTGATCGTGCTCGACCGCCGTCTCGGGGTGCTCTACGACAGCAGCAACGATCTGATCCAGACGCAGCCGCTGCCGTCCGGCGACCTCGCGTTCGGGCAATACCGGACCCGGCCCACACCGGCCGGGAAGATCGTGTCCGGCCGCGGCCCGCTCGACGACGGCCAGTACCTCTACGCCGGAGTCGTCGTCGGTGGCAAGTTCGCGCACTGGGTGATCCTCGCCCGGCCGCTCGACGCCGTGAACGCGCAGGCGACGCAAGCCGCCGTCCCGCCGATCCTGGAAGCCGCGGGCGCCGGGCTCCTGCTCGCCATCGCGGTCAGCCTGCTGTTCACCCGGGCGCTGACGCGGCCGCTGCAGGAGCTCGAGCAGGTGGTCGGCGCGATCGCGGCCGGAAACTACAGCCGTCGCGCACGCGTCGAAGGGCCGCGTGAAGTGTCGGTGCTGACCCGCAACTTCAACCGGATGGCGGAGGCGGTGGAGACCGCGCGGGCGCAGCAGCGCAACTTCCTCGCCGACGCCTCGCACGAGCTGAAGACGCCGCTCACCAGCCTGATCGGGTTCAGCGAGGCACTCACCGATCCGAGCTTGGAGCAGAATCCCGAGCTGCGCCAGCGGGCGGCCATGATCGTCAACGAGGAGGCGCACCGCGTGCTCCGGTTGTCGCAGGAGCTGCTCGATCTCGCCCGGGTGGAGTCGGGCCAGATCACCTATCAGCCGCGACCGGTCGATCTCGGCGCCCAGCTCCAGCAGACGATCGCGATGGTCCGTCCCCGTGCGGACGCGCGCCAGCTCGAGGTGCAGCTGGCCCTGACGCCGGGGCTGCCTCCCGTCGAGGCCGACCCCGAACGGCTCCATCAGATCATCGACAATCTGGTCGACAACGCGATCAAGTACGCGCCCGAGCAGTCCCGCATCGAGATCTCGGCGAGTGCCCAGCGGGGTTGGGCGATCGTCGAGGTGATGAACGCGATCGGCGACCACCGGCCCCGCCTGGAGCGACTCTTCGACCGCTTCTACCGAGCGGACCCGGCGCGGGCCGCCGGCTCGCGCGGCGTCGGGCTGGGGCTGGCGATCAGCCGCCGCCTGGCGACCGACCAGGGCGGCGACCTCACCGCCGAGATCGACAGCCGGGACCGGCTCCAGCTGCGCCTGACGATGCCGGCCAGCCTGCCGCCGCCGTCGCGAAGACCGGACGC
This sequence comes from Candidatus Dormiibacterota bacterium, assembly GCA_049283435.1. Taxonomy (GTDB): domain Bacteria; phylum Chloroflexota; class Dormibacteria; order Dormibacterales; family Dormibacteraceae; genus CAVTSA01. Next base: position 2,000 of record JBAPVZ010000711.1, on the reverse strand, counting down.
CGCCCGGCTGCTCCCGAAGCACGACTGGTGAGCGGGCGGCCGGCCGGCACCGCGCCGGCGAGCCTGGCGTTCCTCCGCCGTCGCTGAGGTGAGGCGCGGCGACGGGCACCACCCGGGTCAGAGGCTCCCCATCGGCACCACCGCCTCGACCGCCTGCCCCGTGACCGCGGCGATCGCGTCGAAGTCGCGGTCGTAGTGCAGCACGATCAAGCCGGCCCGTTCGGCGACGGCGGCCACGATCAGGTCCGGTGTCTTGACCGAACGGTGACGTCCGGCATCCGCCAGCGCGAGCATGACCTCGACCGCACGATCGAAGTCTGCCTGGTGTGTGGGCACGAGCGGCATGGCGTCGAGCAAAGCCTTATGCACGTCCCGCGGCCGACGGGCGCTGAAGAGGGCCTCCAGGTCGAACATGGCACCGCGCGCGATGCGGCGCGGGACCTGCAGTTCGAAGAATCTCTGGCTGACAGCTTCGTGATCGAGGTGGGCGTGCACGCTGTTGTCCAGCAGATGCGTCAGCCCCGCCACGCCTGCTCTTCGACCTCCTCGTTGGTCAGCTCCACGCCGCCCTCACGGACCAGGCGCACCAACTCCCGGCCTGCCTGCTGGCTCAGGACGAGATCGAACGCGGCATCAACCGTCGCCTTCAAGCCCTCCGTTCCCAGGATCTCGGACACTCGCTCACGCTTTGCGTCATCGACCTCCAGGGTTGTCTTCCGCACACCGCGAGTATATCCGGTGTTTCAGATAATGGATATACCCGGAGTTCACGTGGACCCTCACCGGCCGGCGACGGTGAGCAACCACTCCAACGATCCCCGCAGGTAGGTCTCGGCGGCCGGCAGGAGTTGCACGCGCAGGTGCGTCTCGTCGACCGGACGCGCGTCCCACCAGCGCCACTGCCGCTGGTCGGGCTGCAGCCAGTGGAGCCAGGCACGCAGCGACCAGCGGTCGAGCACGCAGTTGCGCACCCGGCGGTCGTCCACGCAGGCTTCGACGAACCACGCGGGCAGCATCGCCTGCCAGCGGTCGAGGTCGGGCCAGGGTCCGGTCTGGTGCTCCAGCACGACGCGCAGCACGTCGCGAGCACGTCCCAGCGCGCGCGGCGCCCCGGCGGGGCAGTCGCCGGTCAGCTCGTCGAGCCGCGCCGGTGCCTCGTCCGCACCGGCGCCCTGGAGCAGATGGCGGAGCTCCTCCGCCGGGGTCATGCCGCCGGCGGCGGGAGGACGAGCAGCAGCGGCTTCTCGAGCAGACCTCGGACCTCGGCCAGAAACTGTGCCGCGGTCTGTCCATAGAAGACGCGGTGGTCGCAGGAGAGCGTCATCCGCATCACCTGGCCGATCACGATCTGCCCGCGGTCGACCAGCGGCGTCTCCTTGATCTGTCCGACCGCGAGGATCGCCGACTCGGGTGGGTTGATGATCGCCGAGAACTCGTCGACGCCGTACATGCCGAGGTTGGAGATGCTGAAGGTGCCGCCCGACAGGTCCTCCTCCGACGGCCGGCCGGCGCGCGCCCGCTCGATCGCCTGCCGTGTCTCGATCGAGATCTGGACGACGTCCTTCTGCTCGCAGTCGTGGATGACCGGCACGAGCAGGCCGAGGCCCTCGCTGGGCGGCACCGCGATGCCGATGTTCGCGGCCCGCTTGCGCTCGAAGTGGTCGTCGACCCAGGAGGCGTTGACCTCCGGGAACCGGGTCAGCGCAATCGCGACCGCGCGCGTCAGGAAGTCGGTGATCGTGACCCGCTCGGCACCCGGCACCGATTCCTTCAGCTGCTGGCGCAGGCGCACGGCCTCGTCGATCCGCGCTTCGACCGTCACGTAGAAGTGGGGGACGGTCGACTTCGAGACCGACATCCGCCGCGCGATCGTCGCCTGCATACGGTTCGGCGCGACGACCTCGCCGGGTCCCGACGGGCGTGGGGTCACCGCGCGCGCGGGGGCGGTGGCCGGCGCCGTTGCCCCACTCGAAGCGGACGCCGGGGCCGCCGGCGTGGAC
>JBAPVZ010000710.1:0-3100 GCA_049283435.1 Candidatus Dormiibacterota bacterium | reverse complement strand
TGCCCGACCGCGTCCGCGAGCGGGCGCTCGCGGCGATCGCGCGCATCGGCGAGGTCGAGTCACGCGTGCACGGTCTGCCCGTCGATCGCGTGCACCTGCACGAGCTCGGCGGCGCCGACGCGCTCGTCGACCTCGTCGGCTCGTTCTGGCTGCTGGAATCCCTCCAGGTCGACGAGGTCTACGCGTCGCCGCTGCCGGCTCCCCAGGCGCCCTATTCCGCTCCGGCCACGCTGCGCATCCTCGCCGGCAGCGACGCGGTCCTCGAGCCCGATGCGCGCCACGCGGAGCTCGTGACACCGACCGGCGCCGCGATCCTGGTCACCATCGCACGGTTCGCCCGGCCCCGCATGCGGCTCGACCGCATCGGCTACGGACTCGGCACGCGACCCGACCCCGGCAACGCGGTCGGCCTCTGGCTCGGCGAGGCGGTGCCGGAGGCCGCGGCCGTCGACGTCCTGGAGACCAACCTCGACGACCTGCCGCCGAATCAGCTCGCGGCGCTCGGTGAGGATCTGCTGCAGGCGGGCGCACTCGACGTGACGACGACACCGATCGTGATGAAGAAGGGGCGCGCGGGCCACCAGCTGTCCGTGCTCTGCGAGCCCGAGCAGACGCGCGAACTCGCCTCCCTCGTCCTCCATCGGAGCACGACGCTCGGCGTGCGCATCCAACGCGCCGAGCGCATCGTCGCCGACCGGCGCTTCGTCGAGGTCGCCGTCGCGGGCGGCACCGTGCGGGTCAAGGTCAAGGTGCTGGACGGGAGGGCGGTCGAGGTCGCGCCGGAGTACGACGACTGCCGGCGCCTCGGGGGCGACCTGCGAGAGGTGATGCGGCTCGCCGCGACCGCCGCCCGAGCGCAGCTCGGCCTCTGAGCGGTTCGTTCGCTCGCGGGCTGCCCGGTGAGGCCGGCGCCCCGGCTGCCGGCCGGGCTTGGCGGCCCGCTGCCCTCGTGGGCTGCCGCCGGTGCTCCGGGGTTCGGTACGCTGGGTCCTGCAGAGTCGGCGGGGCCGCGACTGGCGCTGCGAAGTGGATGACCACTGGGGAGCGGCTCCCGTGTTCGCGAGCCGCGCGCCTGGGCACCTTGCACTGCTGGAGGTGTGGCCATGTCGACGGGAGACGAGCGAGCGCGGCGGGCGGCGGAGGTGGATACGTGATCCTGCTCGATGGCAAGGCGCTCGCTGCCAAGGTGCTGGACGGGGTCAGGACGCGCATCGACGAGCGAATCGCGGCCGGCAAGTCCCGTCCTCGGCTCGCGACCGTGCTCGTCGGCGAGGACCCGGCGTCGGTCGTCTATGTGCGCAGCAAGCATCGCGACGGGGAGAAGGTCGGGCTCGCGTCGAGCGACCATCGCCTGCCCGAGACGGCGACGACGGAGGAGGTGCTGGCGCTCGTCGAGGAGCTGAACGGCGACCCCGAGGTGAGCGGGATCCTCGTCCAGCAGCCGTTTCCACCCCCCCTCGCCGTGCGACCGATCGTGGAGGCGGTCGCGCCCGTCAAGGACGTCGACGGGCTCCATCCGTTCAGCGCGGGACGGCTGCTCGCAGGTGCGCCCGGGCACGTCCCCTGCACCCCGGCGGGCATCGTGCGCTTCCTCGACGAATGGCAGATCCCGATCGACGGGAAGCGAGCGGTCGTCCTCGGCCGGAGCCTGCTCGTCGGCAAGCCGGTCTCGCTGCTGCTGCTGAATCGCCATGCCACGGTCACCATCTGCCACAGTCACACGCAGGACCTGGCCGAGGTGTGCCGCGAGGCCGACATCCTCGTCGTCGCGATCGGCCGGGCGCACCTCGTCAAGCCGGACTGGGTGAAGGAGGGGGCGGCGGTCATCGACGTCGGCATGAACCGCCTCGACGGCAAGCTGACCGGTGACGTCGACCCGGCCGCCGCCGAGCGCGCCGGCTGGCTGACGCCGGTGCCGGGCGGCGTCGGGCCGATGACCCGCGCGCTGCTGATGGAGAACACGCTGCGGGCGGCCGAGCTGCAGGAGTCGTGACGGACACGCCGGCACCCCCACCGCGCGGTGACGACCAGCTCACCTACGAGAAGGCGCTCGAGTACATCACCGGGCTCGGTCGCTTCGGCATCAAGCTCGGGTTGGAGCGCAGCGCGGCGATCCTCGACCAGCTCCGGCACCCCGAGGCCGGACTCCGCGGCGCGCTTATCGGCGGCACCAACGGGAAGGGCTCGACGGCGGCGTTCCTCGCGTCGATCCTGCGCGCCGGGGGCCACCACGTCGGCACGACCCCGAGCCCCCATCTGCGCTCCTACACCGAGCGCGTGCAGCGGGACGGCGAGCCGATCTCCGCTCAGGACTTCGCGAGTGCGGTCGCGACGCTGCAACCGCGACTGCAGCCGGTGTGGGACCGGATCGGCGACCCGACCGAGTTCGAGCTGCTGATCGGCCTCGCGGTCTGGTGGCTCGCCCCACGCGTCGACCGCCTCGTCGCCGAGGTTGGGATGGGCGGCCGGCTCGACTCGACGAACGTGCTCGACCTCGGCGTCGCCGTGATCACCAACGTCGACCTCGACCACCAGCGCTACCTCGGCGACACGGTGGAGAAGATCGCGACCGAGAAGGCGGGCATCATGAAGCCGGGCAACGTCGTCGTCACCGGGGCGACCGGCGGCGCGCTGCGGGTCATCGAGGACCGCGCCCGCGAGGTCGGGGTGACGCTCTGGAGACTCGGCAGGGAGATCGAGCTCTCGGCGCGATCGCTCGGTTGGGAGGGATCGGAGCTGTCGGTGCGCGGGCCCGGCTTCGCCTACGACCGCCTGCGGATACCACTGCTCGGCCGCTGGCAGCCGCCGAACGCGGCGCTCGCGGTCGCGGCCGCCCATGCGCTCGGCGACGCGACGCCGGACGCCGTCCGGGAGGGGCTGCGCCAGGCCCGCTGGCCCGGCCGCCTTCACCTCGTCGATCGCCAACTGCTCCTCGACGGCGGCCACAACCCGGCCGCGCTGCGCCTGCTGATCCCCGACGTGCGCGAGCTTGCCGCCGGGCGCCCGGTCGCGCTCGTCTTCGCGGTCATGGTCGACAAGGAGCTGCCGCCGATGCTCGAGGAGCTCCGCCGGCTGGAGCCGATCGGCGTCGTCATGACGG
>JBAPVZ010000709.1:0-3289 GCA_049283435.1 Candidatus Dormiibacterota bacterium | reverse complement strand
GGAAGAGCAGGCGAGCCATCACGCGACCTCCTGGTCCTCGTCGCGATAGCGGGCGAGGAAGACCTCCTCCAGCGAGGGCTCGTTGCTGGTGAAGTTCACGATCCTTCCCTGGGTCGCGGCGGCGAGGAACGGGTCGAACGCACCGTGCACGGCGCAGGTGAGATGCCCGTCGTCGACGTCGACGCTGTCGACGCCCGGCACCGCGCGAATCGCCGCGTCGGGAATCGGCCCGGCGTATTCGATGTCGACGCGCCGGTAATGGAGATGGTGAAGGCCGGCCATCGTCGCGACCTCGATCAGGCGCCCGTGGCGGATGATGGCGATGCGCTCGCAGAGCCGCTCGACCTCGGAGAGCACGTGGGAAGAGCAGAACACGGTCGCTCCGTCCGCCTTCGCCTCGTCGACGAACTCGTAGAACGTCTGCTGGTTCAACGGGTCGAGCCCGCCGGTCGGCTCGTCGAGGATCAGGAGCTTCGGCCGGTGCGCGAGGGCGAGCACGATGCCGAGCTTCTGCTTGTTGCCCCGCGAGTACTCCCGAAAGCGCATGCCGAGGTCCAGGTCGAGCCGCGTCGCGAGATCGGCGACCCGCGTCTGATCGACCGGGCCGCGCATACCCTCCAGCATCGCGACGACCTCGGCGCCGCGCAGGCCACCGAACTGGGGCAGCTCGCCCGGCAGGTAGCCGACGTGCCGCTTCACCTCGACCGCCTGGCGCCAGCAGTCGAGCCCGAGCACCTTCGCGGATCCGCTGGTCGCCCGCACGAATCCCATCAGCAGCCGGATCGTCGTCGTCTTGCCGGCGCCGTTCGGACCGAGATAGCCGAACACCTCGCCCTGCCGGATGTCGAGGTCGAGGTCGAACAGTCCACGGCCCCCGTAATCCTTGGTGAGCCCCCGCGTCTCGATCGCGTTGGTCATGACCGTGATGCCTCCCGCAATTGCCCGAGCGCCTCTCGGACCAGTTCCAGATACGTCCGCATGAAGGCCGCGAGCTCGGAGACTCGGGCCTTCGCTATCCCGGGTGGAGCGACCGCCTCACCGTCCGCGAGCGTCTTGACGAGACGGCGGACCTGCGCCATGCCGACGTCGGCCAGCAACGTCGTCGCCGGCGCTGCCTCGATGAGAAGCCGGCGGCTGCCGGGTTGGTGGATGCGGCGCGCCATGCCCCAGGTCTCGAGCACGCGAGCGGTCGTGCTCGCCCCGCTCTTGCTGATCCCGACGTCGTCCGCGATCCGATCGAGAGAGACGGGCTCCTCGGCGAGCATCAGATACCCCCACATCCGCCCGATCGACGGTGCCAGCCCGTAGCCGACGAAGAACGTGCCCATGTCTTCCAGGAACCGGCGTCGCTTCGCTTCGTGCTCTTCGCGCTCTTCATTCTGTTTATTCAGCACGTTCTGAATATATCGCACATACCTCGGGAACGCAACTGGGGAGGCTACACCCGATCATTGCCGGGTAATTCATGCACTACGATGTAGTTCGTGGCCACGCCGTTTTCGATTCGCTTCGACCCCGCCCTGCTGGCGCGGCTGCGGCGACGCGCACGAAGCGTTACCGGCACCACGACGGCGGGATTGGCACAGCGGCTCATCGATGAAGGCCTGCGGATGGCCGATCACCCTGGCGTCGTCTTCAAAGACGGCCCATCGGGGCGGCGGGCCGCCCTCGCCTACGGTCCCGACGTCTGGGAGGTCGTCAAGTTCCTCCGCGAGGTCGACGAGCGTGGCCCGGCGGCGCTCGATGCCGCGGCCGAGGTGTTCGCGGTCGACGCCAGCCGCATCGGCACCGCGATCAGCTACTACGGCAGCTGTCGCGACGAGATCGAGGCGGAGATGAGCGACGCCGACGAGGCCTCAGCCCGGGCCGAGGCGGCGTGGCGGGTCCAGCAGCAGCTCATCGAGTGAGCGTCCGGCTGCTCCTCGACGAGATGTTCTCGCCCCGGATCGCCGCCGCATTGCGGGTGCGCGACCACGATGTGATCGCGGTCGCCGAGCGTTCCGAGCTCCGATCGATGACCGACGAGGAGCTGTTCGCCTGGGCAGCCGCCGAGGACCGTTGGTTGCTCACCGAGAACGTGAAGGACTTCCGGCCCATCCTGCTGCGGGTGGGTCAGGCGGGTACGGCCACCGCGGGCCTCCTCTTCACGAGCAGCCGCACGTTCGGACGGTCGCGGAAGAACGCCGGCCCGCCGATCGAGGCGCTCCACCTCTGGGTCGCGACCGGACCGCCGACCGCGGCGCTCACCGAAGCCTGGCTGCTCCCGCGGCATGCGCCGTAGCACCGGACGGGCGTCAGGATTTCGGCACGACCGGCAGCAGGATTCGCGAGGGGTGCTCCGCATCGTGCAGCACCTGCTGATGCGCGACCGCCATCTCCGCGTCGCCCCACTCGTCGCGACCCGTGTTCAAGTTGCGGTCCCAGCGTGGGAAGTTGCTCGAGGTCACCTGCACCCGGATCCGGTGCCCGGCGAGGAAGACGTTGCTCGTCGCCCACAGATCGACTTCGAACTCGGTCGGCTCGCCCGGCGTGAGCGGCGACGGCGCACGACCGCTCGCGGCCCCGCGATGCCGTCCCCGCAAGATCCCGTCGGTCAGGTTGTAGGAGGTGCCGTCCGGCCGCACGTCGCACAGCCGCACGACGACGTCGGTGTCCGGCGCCGAGGTGGCGAGCCAGATATGCGCCGCGATCGGGCCGGTCACCTCGACGTCCTGCGCCAGCTCGTCCGACGTGTAGACGAGGACGTCGTCGCGCGCCTCGGTCCCGGCCTGGTTCCACACCCCGGCCGGGTACTGCGCAGTCAACAGCAGGGCACCACCGCGCACCGGCACCGGGTTCGCGGGATCGTAGTCGTACGCGTCCGGAGCTTCGCTGCCGGTCGGCGCCGAGCGGTCCAGTCCGCCGCCCGCGTGCAGGTAGTGCGGGAGCGTGCGCGCCCGCTCGAGCGGCCAGTCGTCCTCGAACCGCCAGCGATCGATGCCCATGACGAAGATCTGGACCGGCGGCTCCTGCAGCATGCCGGTGTCGACGCCGCGCAGCCAGTGATTGAACCAGCGCAGCTGGAGGGAGCCGAGGTCGATCTTGCGGTCGATCAGCGCCGCCTGAGCCCCGAACCCGAACGAGCGCTCCCCGATCGGGTTCGACATGCCACCGTGCGACCACGGTCCGATCAGCAGCTTGGCCGGCCGGCCCTGCTCTCGCATCGCGCGGAAGCCCTGCAGCGTGCCGGCGAGGAAGATGTCGTACCAGCCGCCGATCGAGAACGTCGGCACCTCGATCGACGGCAGAT
>JBAPVZ010000708.1:0-2071 GCA_049283435.1 Candidatus Dormiibacterota bacterium | reverse complement strand
GCGAAGGAGCGCTCGGCGCCGGCGGCGAACGGCTCCCTCCCGCCGGCCGTGCCACGGCGCGAGAACGGCATCGGGCTCGTCGCCGTCGTCGCCGGCGAGGGCCTGACGGAGATCTTCCAGGGCCTCGGCGTCGACGCGATCGTGACCGGCGGCCAGAGCATGAACCCGAGCACGCAGGACATGCTGCAGGCGGTCGATGCGGTCGACTACCCCGAGGTGCTGCTGCTCCCGAACAACAAGAACGTCGTGCTCGCGGCGGGCCAGGTCACCGAGCTGACGAAGAAGAAGCTGACCGTCGTCGAAACGCTGACGATGCCGCAGGGCATCGCCGCCTTGATCGCGTTCAATCCGACGCTCGATGAACGGGCGAACCTGGACGCGATGCGGGAGGCGACCGAGCGCGTGCAGACGATCGAGGTCACGCACGCCGTGCGAGACACCAAGTCGAACGGCAAGCAGGTCAAGAAGGGCGATGTGATCGCGCTCGTCAACGATCGGCTGGCGCATGCCGGCGGCGACTACGCGACGGTTGTCCAGCAGGCGCTGGCCGGCCTCGATCCGGACCGCTACGAGCTGGTCACGATCTATCGCGGCGACGACGTCTCCGAAGACGACGCGTCCTCGCTCTCGGCGGCGATCCACACGTCCTATCCCAGCCTCGAGGTCGACCTGCAGGCCGGTGGACAGCACCACTACCCGTTCATCCTCTCCGTCGAATAGGCGGGGCCTGCGGGCGCTCGGCATCGCACTCGGCTACGCCGGGTGCGGCGTCGCGACGGTAGCACTGGTCGGCGGCGTGTGGTTTCACCGCATGGACTTCGCCTGGCTCGAGGTCTTCGGGTTCGTGACCGGCATGTGGGGGGTCTGGCTGCAGGCACGGGAGAGCCACTGGAACTGGCCGGTGCAGCTGATCAGCAGCGCCGTCTACGTCGGCGTCTTCTTCCAGGCGCGGCTCTATGCGGATACCACGCTGAACCTGCTCGACGTCGCGCTCTACGGCCTCGGGTGGTACTGGTGGCTGCGCGGCGGCGCGCGGCAGACCCGGCTCGACATCGGCCACCTCACCTGGCGGCTCGCCGGGCTGCTGACGCTCGTCGGCGTCGCCGGGTCGGCCGTGATGACGGTGTTCCTGTACTCGGTGCACGACGCGGCGCCCGTGCTCGACGCGACGACGACGGTCGCCAGCCTGATCGCGACGTTCATCATGGGGCGCAAGCTGCTCGAGAGCTGGCACCTCTGGATCGTCGTCAACCTCGTCTACATCGCGCTCTACTGCGTGCGCGGCCTCTACCTGACGGCGATCCTCTACGGGCTCTTCGCGATCTTCAGCGTCGTCGGCCTGATCGGCTGGCAGCGGCACGTGCGGGAGGCGGCCGCTCTCGAGGCGCCGGCCGCCGCCCAGGGCTGATCCGCTCGGTCATCGCTCAGCCGATCGCGTCGAGCTCGGCCAGCACGTCGGCTGCCGCCGAAAGCGCCTGGCGCAGCAGTTCGCCTGCCCGGTTGCGGCGCCGCACCAGCTCGGTCTCCAGGAAGTGCGCCTCGTCCGAGCCCGGCTCGAGGCCGGCGAGGCGGCGCACCGGTTCCAGGAGCGGGAGGGGCGGAATCGGGATCGCCAGATCCTGCTCGTAGGGGGGCTCCGCGGTGAACGCGAGCTGGACGAGCGGCCGGTCGAGCGCGCGCAGCCGCCGGTTCAGGGAGCGCAGGCGGTCGGCGGCGAGCTCCTCCTGATCGCGCAGCGCTTCGAGCCGCGGCGCGAGGGCCGCCGCCGCCGCGACGAGCTGCTCTGCGCGCTGCCGCGTCGGTTCGAGGTCGAACCGGCTCCCCGCCGCCTCCGCATAGGCGGCCAGGGTGGTTGCGATCTCCCGCGCGGCGGCCTCCGGCTGCAGGGGCAGTAGGGGCGCCGCGAGCGCGCGCAGGGTCGCCAGGGCGTAGACCCGGGTGTCGCGCCGCAACACCTCGGCGTCGATCTTGTCGATCGTGTCCTCCGGTGTGTGCCACCACCAGGGCGCCCCACCGGGCTGGTGGGCTGCCGGCCCTCCGGGCGCCGAGAACAGGGGCCCGGTGTTTGCCG
>JBAPVZ010000707.1:0-12410 GCA_049283435.1 Candidatus Dormiibacterota bacterium | reverse complement strand
ACCAAAAGCAGGTCGATCGGCGGCGGGACCGCCTCTTCGGCGAGCCGGCGGGCGGCCAGCATGAACGTCGCCAGGCAGCCCTTCGCGTCGCAGGAGCCGCGGCCGGAGAGCCGCCCGTCGTGCACCTCGGCGCCGTAGGGGGAGACCGTCATGCCGTCGACCTCGACCGTGTCCAGGTGGCTGTTCAGCAGCAGCGCTCGTGAGCGGTCCCGGCCGGGCAGGCGCGCGATGACGTTGAGGCGGCCGGGCGCCGCTTCCTGGATCGCGACGTCGATGCCGGACTCGCGCAGCCAGCCGGCGACGAACTCCGCCAGCTCGGCCTCGCCGGTGCCCCCACCGCCCTCCTCGCGCACGGTGACGCTGGGAATGCGAACCATCCGGGTCAACAGATCCTGCACGGCGGCGATCCTCGGGTCTGGCACGCATCCCTCCTCAACGGCGGTCACTGGTCCGAAAGCACCCAACCGGACCAGTCTAGAAGCGCGGAGCGGGCGCGTCTGATGTGCGTTTCTACCGACGGCCGCGGCCGCCGGTTGGGTGCACGCTCACCCGCGTTCGCCGGCGGCGTTCGCCGGGGCGCCGCGGCCGGCCCAGGCCCGGGTCGGGCGTTCTCCTCAGGCCGTCGCCGCCGCGCTCGGCGTCTCCAGACGATCGAGGCGGTAGCCGACGCCGCGCACGGTTACGATCTCGAAGGGAGCCCGGTCCATGAACTTCTCGCGGAGCCAGCGGATGTGCACGTCGACCGTCTTCTGGTCGCCGCTGAACGCCGGGCCCCAGACGTTCTGGATGAGCGCGTCGCGCGTGTGCGCGCGGCCGGGATGACCGACCAGGTAGGAAAGGAGCTCGAACTCCCGCAGCGCGAGCCGGACCTCCATGCCGTCGACGGTGACGCGGCGCGCCGCCCGGTCGAGCATGAAATTGCCGAAGGCATCGCGATCCGGCAGCATGACGGGTCCCGCGGCGCCCGAGTCGGCGCGGCGCAGCACGGCGGCGATGCGGGCCAGCACCTCGCGGATCGAGAACGGCTTCGTGATGTAGTCGTCGGCGCCGAGCTCGAGACCGAGCACGCGGTCGACCTCGCCGTCGCGCGCGGTCAGCATGATGATCGGCACCGACCCCGACCGGCGCAGCTGACGGCAGACCTCGACGCCGTCCATACCCGGAAGCATCAGGTCCAGCAGCACCAGGTCGGGTGCCCCGGTGCGGGCGAGCCGGAGCCCGCTGACCCCGTCGCGCGCCGCCTGCACGTGATGCCCGGCTGCTTCGAGGTTGAAGCGGAGCGTTTCGGCGATTCCCTCGTCGTCTTCGATCAGAACGATGCGGCTCATAGCTACTCGTGGTTCCCCTTAGCCAAGCTCGACGACCTCGCCCGTCTCGAGGAACACGATGTCCTCGGCGACGTTCGTCACGCGATCGCCGATGCGTTCCAGGTCGTGCGCGACCTGCAGCAGCGTGACTGCCCGCAGCACCTGGTCCGAGTCGTACTCGTCGCGGCTTGCCGTGGCCAGCTCTTCCACGACGTCGTCGAAGACGCGCTCGTAGAGGCGGTCGATCTGGCTGTCCTGGGCGGCGACCGCGCGGGCCCGTTCGGGGTCGGTCTCGATCAGTGCGTCGAGGATGTCGCGCACCTGCTGGGTCGCGAACTCCCCCATCAGGCCGAACTCGGCCCGCAGCGGCTGGCGGCGGGGCAGCTGCGCGAGCAGGCACGTGCGCCGCGCGATGCGCACCGCGTAGTCGCCCATCCGCTCCAGCTCGACGCAGATGTACTGGATCGAGATCAGCAGGCGTAGCGCGCGATCGTCCGGACGCTGCGTCGCGATCACCGCGAAGCAGCGCTCGCGAAGCAGCCCCTGCGCCTCGTTGATCAGGCGGTCGTCCCTCTGCAGCTCGCGTGCCGAGGGCTCGTCCAGATGCCGCATCGCGAACGTCGCCCGCTCGATCTGCGACTCCACCTGGCCGGCGAGGCGCAGCAAGGCCTCCCGCAAATCCTGCAGATCCCGATCGATGACGGGTCGCGGCAGAGCCATCAGGAGCTCAGAGCCTTCCCCCGCGCACACCAGGCATGCGACAAAGCTAGGAGCGTCAACGTAAAGGATAGATTACGGTTTGGTTAAGCGATGCCGGGGACCCGGATGCCGAAGATCTGGCCCCCGTCGCCGGCCGCCTCGGTCCAGACCGATCCCTCCATCGACAGCGCGAGGTGCCGCACGATGGACAGGCCGAGGCCGCTGCCGGCACCGATGCGCGAGTGCGCCTGATCGACCTTGTAGAAACGCTCGAACACGCGATCCCAGTGCTCGGGCGAGATGCCGGGGCCGTGATCGCGAACGCGCAGCACGAGGTCCTGGCACTCCATGCGAGCCGACACCTCGATCGCCCGCTCCGGTGGGGAGAACTTCACCGCGTTGTCCATCAGGTTCGCGAGCGCCTGCGCGAGTCGCGCGCGATCGGCGACCGCCCAGAGCCCGGCGGGGGCATCGACCTCGACCGGATGCGTCAGCAGCAGGCGATCGCGAACCTCGCCGATCAGCTCTCCGACGTCGAACCGCTCCCGTCGTTCGTTCGACGCACCCGCCTCGAGGGCCGACAGCTGGCGGAGGTTGGTGATGACGAGCGACAGATAGTCCACCTCCCGCAGCGCCCGTTCGTGGAGGCGCCGCCTCGCCTCCGCGGGCAGGTCCTGCTGGAGGCTCTCCACCGCCAGGCGCAGTGAGGTGATCGGCGTCTTCAGCTCGTGCGCGAGGTTGGCGACGAACTCCTGCCGCACGCTCTCCAGCCGCCGCAGCTCCGTGATGTTGGACACGAAGAGGAGCGAGCTGCCGGGCTGCGGCCCGGGGACGACCTGGGTCCGGGCCAGCAATCGGTGATGGGTGAGTCGGAGATCGTTGGTCGGCTTGCCGGCCGTGACCGCGCTCGCCAGGTTCGCCTCGCGCGTGGCCTCGACGAGCCCGAGGGGGAGGCGACCGGCGTCGATCTGGAACAGCTCGCGGGCGGCCGCGTTGGCGGCGACGACGAGCTGATCGCGATCGAGCAGGAGCGAGGGCACCGGCGCCTCTTCGAGGAGGTCGTCGAAGGGGTGCTCGTCGGGGGGTGGCCCGTCCGGCCGCTGCAGCCGGCGCCACTGCGACCAGATCATGGCACTCAAGTATCGCGAACTTCGTCCGAGCCAGGCGGGCGGCAGACCCGGGGACCGACCGAGCCTTTGGAACCTGACGGCTCCGTCGGCCCGGCCGGCCGGTTTCGGGGGGTGTCGATGCTGATGCACGGCCCTCCGAGCCACGAGCGCCCACGGCCTGTGGAAGGCGATCCCCGCGCCAGGCGTCGCCCACGACGGACGAGTTGTGTCGCACGCGCGAGTTTATCGGGAGCAATCGGCAAAGACAAGCCAGAGTCCCGGTGCCGGCCGGCGGGACCGCCCTGCTCGTGGAACCTGGACCCGCTGCGGTGCCGCGGGCGCACCCGTGAGGAAAGAGTCCGATCCACAGGGCCGGCGGCCACGGTCTTCACCTCGCCATCGCCATCTCTTCACCCCCTGCGGGCTAGGCTCCGACTCGTGGTGACGGCGTCCCGCGGCGGCGTGGCCAGAACCTTGCTTCTCTCCCGCTCCCCGGCCGGGACCTCAAAAGGGTCCCGGCCATCTCTCATTCCGGCCATGATGGAGGGGTGAGCGAGATGGCAACGACCGAGGTGATCCGTGAGGAGGACCTCGGGATCCGCCGGTTCAATCGTGAGCTGTCGCGCCTCGACTTCGACGCCCGCGTGCTCGCCGTCGCGACCGACGACTCGTATCCCCTGCTCGAGCGGTTGCGCTTCCTGACGATCTTCAGCCGCAACCTGGACGATTTCTTCCAGGTGCGCGTCGCCGGTCTGAAAGAGCAGGTGCAGGCGGGCGCGGGCCCGACCGCCGAGGGCGATCAGCGGCCCGCCGATCAGCTGCGTGCGGTCCGCGAGCGCGTGCTCGAACTCGTCGAGCGCCAGGAGCAGATCCTGCGTGAGCAGCTGCTGCCCGGGCTGGCGGGGGAGGGGATACGGCTCGTCGATCACGAACGATTGACGGACACGGACCGGCAGCAGCTGCGGGAGTACTTTCAGGAGCACGTGTTTCCGGTCCTGACGCCGCTCGCGGTCGATCCCTCGCATCCCTTTCCCTACGTCTCCCACCTGTCGCTCAACCTGGCGGTCACGATCCGCGACCCGGAGACGCGCATCGAGCGGTTCGCGCGCGTCAAGGTCCCCCCGCTGCTGCCGCGCCTCGTCCCGCTCGCCGATCGGCAGACCTTTCTCCCGCTGGAACAGCTGATCGAGCTCCATCTCGCGGACCTCTTCCCGGGGATGGTCGTGCTCGAGCACCACCCCTTCCGGGTGACGCGCGACAACGACCTCGATGTCCCCGACAACGACGCCGAGGATCTGCTCGCGACCGTGCAGAGCGAGCTCCTCCGGCAGCGGCGCGGCGCCTTCGCGGTGCGCCTCGAGATCAACGAGGGCATGCCGCGCGACGTGCGCGAGCTGCTCGTACGCGAGATGGAGCTCGAGCCCGGCGACGTCTACGTGATGGACGGGCTCCTCGATGCGGCCGGCCTGGAGCAGCTCTACGACCTCGACCGGCGGGACCTCAAGGTGTCTCCCTGGGTGCCGGTCGTGCCGGGACCCCTGCGGGGGACGACGCCGGCCGAGATGTTCAGCGTCCTGCGGGCGGGCGATCTCCTCGTCGAGCATCCGTACGAGTCGTTCCAGGCCTCCGTGGAGACCTTCATCCGCCAGGCCGCCGTGGATCCCTGGGTCCTCGCGATCAAGCAGACGCTGTACCGCACCTCGGGCCCGGCGAGCCCGATCGCGCTCGCCCTGGAGCGCGCGGCGGAGGCGGGTAAGCAGGTCGTCGCGCTGGTCGAGCTGAAGGCTCGCGGCGACGAGCAGGCGAACATCGCCTGGGCGCAGCGCCTGGAGAAGTCGGGGGTGCACGTCGTCTACGGGCTGGTCGGTCTGAAGACGCATGCGAAGCTGGCGCTCGTCGTGCGCCAGGAGCCCGACGGCATCCGGCGGTACGTGCACATCGCGACCGGGAACTACAACCCGAAGACGGCGACCGCGTACGAGGACATCGGCCTCATCTCGACCGATGCCGACCTCGGCGCCGACGTCTCCGAGCTGTTCAACGTGCTGACCGGCTACAGCCGCCAGACGCAGTACCGCGCCCTGATGGTCGCGCCCTCGACACTGCGCGCCGGTCTGCTGCGACTCATCGAGGAAGAGGCGGCGTCCGGCGACGGCCGGATCATCATGAAGACGAACAATCTGGTCGACCCGGAGATCATCGACCGGCTCTACGACGCGTCGCAGCGCGGCTGCGAGATCGACCTCATCGTGCGCAGCATCTGCTGCCTCCGCCCTGGGGTGCCCGGGCTCAGCGAGCGCATCCGCGTCCGCTCGCTCGTCGGCCGCTTTCTCGAGCACTCGCGCGTCTACCGGTTCGGCAACGAGTCGCGCGGGGTGCGGGTCTCCATCGGGTCGGCGGACCTGATGGAGCGCAACCTGGACCGCCGGGTCGAGGCCGTCGTGCCGGTCCGCGACCCCGTGTTGCAGCGCCGCCTCGACGAGGTGCTGGAGCTGGAGCTGCACGACGACACGCTGGCCTGGTGGCTGCGCGGCGACGGACAGTGGCTCAAGGTCCCGACCGAGCATGGGCTCAACGCGCAGGAGCGGCTGTGCCAGCTCGCGATCGAGCGGGCGAACAAGAGCGGGCTGCTGCCGAGTGCTTGAGCGGGACGTCAAGCTCGCCGTCTCGCCGGCCTTTCACCTACCGCCGCTGGCGGACACGATCCCCGGTGCGGTGGCCGGGCCTGAGGCGGAGTCTCGCCTGGAGAGCGTCTACTTCGACACCGTCGACCTGCGGCTCGCGCGCTGGGGCTGCAGTCTGCGCCACCGCTCCGGCGGCTCGCAGCAGCGCCCGGGCGAGTGGACCTTGCAGCTGCCGGCCGGACGCACCGGCGGGCTGGAGCGCACGGAGCTGACCTACCCGGGCCCGGCCCGGCGGCCGCCGGACGAGGCGGAACGCCTGGTTCGCGCGTTCGTGCGGCGCGCGCCGTTGCAAGCGATGGCGCGGCTCTCCACCTGGCGGCGGCAGGTGGCGCTCCTCGACGAGTCGGGCCGGCTCCTGGCGACGATCGTCGACGACGAGGTGTCGATCCTGCAGGGTCGCCGCGTCGCCGCACGCTTCCGCGAGCTGGAGATCGACCTCGGCGACGGCGCCGGCGAGACCGGCCTCACCGTGCTCGACCCGCTGCTGATGCGCCTCCAGGAGGCGGGCGACGGCCTGACCGACGGGACCCCGAAGCACGTGCGCGCACTCGGGCCGATCGCCTCCGTGCCGGAGGTCGCGATCCCGTCCCTACCGGAGCGCCCGACCGCGGGCGAGGTGGTCACGTCCGCGCTCGCGATGGCCGTCGTCACGCTGCTGCGCCACGACCCCGGCGTGCGGCTGAGCCGCGATCCCGAGGACGTCCACCAGGCTCGCGTCTCGCTGCGCCGGATCCGCTCCAACCTGCGTTCCTTCGGCACGCTGCTCGATCCGCCGTGGACGGCGGCCCTGCGCAGCGAGGCGGGCTGGCTCGCCGCCGAGCTCGGCGCGGTCCGCGACCGCGAGGTGCTGCTGGAGCGGGTGGAGAGCGAGGTCGCCGGACTCGAGCCGCCGGACCAGCGGGTGGCGGGCAGCCTGACGCAGCGCTTGGAGGCGGAGCTGGCCGCCGCCCGCTCGGAGCTCCTGGCGGCGGTCGACTCCGACCGTTACCTCGACCTCGTCGAGGCCCTCGTCGACGCCGCCCGGCAGCCGCGACTGACCGGCGATGCGGCCAATCCGGCGGTGGAGATCCTGCCCGCGCTCGTGCGCAGGCCCTGGCGCCAGCTGCGTCGGGCGGTGGACGCGCTGCCCGGCGACCCGGAGAACGCGCAGCTGCACCGGCTGCGCATCCTCGCCAAGCGTGTGCGGTACGCGGCGGAGGCGGCAGCCCCTGTCGGCGGCGAGCCGGCGGCGAAGTTCGCGCGCCGGGCCGCGGCCTTGCAGACCGTGCTCGGCGAGCACCAGGACAGCGTCGTCGCCCGGGAGTGGATCCGGGGAGCGGCCGGCAGCGGCCGGCGGGCCTTCGTCGCCGGGCTTCTCTACGGATTGGAACAGGCGCACGGGACCGACGCGCGCGCCCGCTGGCGCGGCGCTTGGGATCGGCTGGCAGGGCGCGAGCTGCGCGCCTGGATGCGCTGAAGGCGGACGTCGCCGTGCCGAAGGGGGGACCGTGATGGCACTGAGCGGGATCGAGGTGCAGGCCGCCGGCGGGATCGTGCGGCGTACCGGACCGGTGGGACTCTGGGAGATCCTGCTCGTCCATCGACCCGGGTACGACGACTGGAGCCTGCCGAAGGGGAAGCTCGATCCGGGTGAGACGCTGGAGGAGGCGGCGCTGCGCGAGGTGGAGGAGGAGACCGGGCTCGTCTGCCGGCTGCTGCGTCCGTTCGGCCACACCGTGTACCGCGATCGCAAGGGACGGGTCAAAGTCGTGCGCTACTGGCTGATGAAAGCCGTCGGCGGTCGCTTTGCACCCTCCACCGAGGTCGACCAGGTGCGCTGGCTCACCGTCCCCGAGGCGCTCGGCGTGCTCACCTACCCGCGCGACCGCGACCTCTTGCACGCGACGCCGATCGACGACTGACCGCCGGTTGATCGCGCGGACGTCTCGCGACGGCGCAACGGGGCCGAATGCCGGCGCGCGGACGCCTCCCGGCGCGAAATAGCGACCGACTGCCGGCAAACGGCCCCGGTTCAAGGAGTGCGCGTCGCAGCCCGGGCGCAATGGCCGCCGGCGACGCGATGGTGCAGCCCGCTCCGGGCACGATCCGGTTCACGGATCGCAAAGTGCGGCGCTTAACCAAACTGCGCATCGCTCTTAACCTGGCCGCCAGTAGTGTCGGGGACGTGGTGAACGACGCCGCGCGCCGGGGTGGCGGCAAATGGAACGCGCAGGCAGCGCGGAGGCGGTGAGCGTGGAAACAGCCTTCCCGATCACGGCGACGGTGCAGCAGGTCCAGGCACCGGCCATGTCGGTCGAGGGGCTACGCGTGTCGGCCGGTGGCAGAGAGCTGCTCCATGGCATCGAGGCGCAGTTTCCGAGCGAGCAGGTGACCGCGATCATCGGGCCGACCGGCTGTGGCAAGACGACGCTGCTCCGGGCGCTGAACCGGCTGCACGACGAGACGCCGGGCATCGGGGTGAGCGGCGGCTCGGTGCGGCTCGGCACTCGCGACATCTATCGCGAGGTGGAGGGTGTGCGAGAGCTGCGGCGGCGGGTGGGCATGGTGTTCCAGAGACCGAATCCGTTCCCGCAGAACATCCTCGACAACATCACGATCGGACCCCGCGTGCACGGGCTGGCGCCGCGCCACAAGCTGAAGGAGCTCGCCGAGGAGCGCCTGCAGCAGGTCGGGCTGTGGAACGCGGTCAAGGACCGGCTCCGCAGCTCGCCGTTCTCGCTGTCGGGCGGCCAGCAGCAGCTGCTCTGCTTCGCGCGCGCGCTGGCGGTCCAGCCGGACGTGCTGCTGCTGGATGAGCCGACCAGCTCGCTCGATCCGGCGACGACGACGAACATCGAACGCCTGATCACCCGCCTGCGCAACGAGGTGACGGTGATCATGGTCTCCCACAACCTGGGGCAGGTCCGGCGTGTGGCCAACAACGTGCTGTTCCTGCTCGCCGGTGAGCGCGTCGAGTTCAGTGATGCGGCGAAGTTCTTCGCGGACCCCTCCGATGCCCGGTCCCGCGACTACATCGCCGAAGAGGTCGGCAAGGCCTAGTCCGCGAGTGGCCGCGCCCGAGAGTCGGGAGCGGCGCCTCTCGCCCCAGTCCGGTTCCCTGGAGGTTTCGAGTTGCGCGTCAGTACCCGCCTACGGGCGTCGTTGGTCGCGGCTTCGCTCGGTGCGTTGCTGCTCGTCGCTGCC
Source organism: Candidatus Dormiibacterota bacterium (assembly GCA_049283435.1). GTDB lineage: Bacteria > Chloroflexota > Dormibacteria > Dormibacterales > Dormibacteraceae > CAVTSA01. The sequence continues at coordinate 3,428 of JBAPVZ010000707.1, read as the reverse complement.
TGCGGTGGCAGTCCGTCGAGCGGCACGACACCGACGCCGTCCCCCAAGGCCAAGAGTGTTTCCGTCCAGACGGGCAACCCGTCCAGTCCGGTCACCCTGAACGAGGACGGCTCCTCGCTGCTGCTGCCCTACCTGCAGACGCTCGTCTCGCCGCTGAAGCAGGCGTATCCGAACATCACGCTCGCGCCCTCAGCCGGCGGCTCCGGCAAGGGCATCGCGGACTCGATCGCGGGCACGGTCCAGATGGGCGGCTCGGACGCCTACCTGAGCGACGCGCAGGCTCAGCAGAATCCGAACCTGCTGAACATCCCGATCGCAGTCTCTTCGCAGGCGGTGAACTTCAACCTGCCGGGGATCAGCTCGTTGAACCTCTCCGGCAATGTGCTGGCCCAGATCTACGAGGGCAAGATCACGAAGTGGAACGATCCGGCGATCGCGAAGCTGAACAAGGGCGTCAACCTGCCGTCGCAGACGATCGTCCCGATCCGGCGCGTCGACTCCTCGGGTGACACGTTCATCTTCACCTCGTTCCTCAGCGCCACCAACAGCGCCTGGAGCAACGGTCCGGCGTTCAACACGACCGTCACCTGGCCGGCCGTCCAGGGCGAGCTCACGGCGAGCGGCAACCCGGGCATGGTGCAGACCTGCGAGCAGACGCCGGGATCGATCGCCTACATCGGCATCTCGGTCGAGCAGACCGCGCTGAGCGGCAAGCTCGGCCAGGCGGCGCTGCAGAACCAGGCGGGCAAGTTCGTCAAGCCGACCGCGGCGACCGCCGTCGCCGCCGTCGCCGCGAAGGCGACCAGCATCCCCGACGACCTCCGCGCCTCGCTCATCTACGCGTCGGGCGCGCAGAGCTACCCGATCGTGAACTACGAGTACCTGATGATCTCCTCCCAGCAGAAGGACGCGAACACGGCGCTTGCCTTGCGCACGTTCCTGACCTGGGCGATCGATCCGGCGAGGGGGGCGACGACGGCGAACCTCGGGACCGTCGGGTTCAACCCGCTGCCGGCGACGGTGGTGCCGAAGGTGCACACCGCGATCAACAAGATTCAGTCCAGCTGAGGCAGGAGGACAGCAGGTGGCGGCCTCGATCACCGGCGACGAGCGCTCGGCCCGTGCGGCTGCGCGCGAGCGCCGGCTGCTGAAGGCGAACGTCCACTGGGGTGACCGTGCCCTCCGGGTGTTCTGCACGGCCGCCGCCTTCGTCCCCCTCCTCTTCCTCTTCGTCCTCGCCGCCGTCCTCATCGTCAACGCGTGGCCGGCGATCATCTTCAACGGGCTGGGGTTCTTCACCGGCAAGATCTGGACGCTCGGCAACTTCTACGGTGGCTCGTACGAGTACCACCACGGCATCAAGGCACCGCACAACGCGCAGTACGGCGCGGCGACCCTGATCGTCGGCACGCTGGCGACGTCGGCGATCGCGATGGTGGTCGCGGTGCCGGTCGCGGTCGGCGGGGTGCTGATGCTGATCGAGCGCATCCCGCAGCGGCTGCAGGGACTGCTCTCGGTGTTCATGGAGCTGCTCGCCGGGATCCCGAGCGTCGTCTACGGGCTCTGGGGCCTGATCATCTTCGGCCCTCTGATCGCGAAGCACGTCTACCCGATCCTTGCCCATCTGCTGGGCTGGACGAAGGTGTTCCAGGGCCCGGTCGGCTCCGGCCCCGGGCTGCTGACGGCGGGTCTCGCGCTCGCGCTGATGGTGATCCCGATCGTCGCGGCGACGACGCGGGATCTCGTGCGCACGGTCCCCGTGCTGCACAAGGAGGGCGCGCTGGCGCTCGGCATGACGCGCTATGAGATGACGCGCATCGTGACGATACCGTTCGTCCGCAACGGGATCTTCGCGGCGTCGCTGCTCGGCTGGGGGCGCGCGCTCGGCGAGACGATGGCCGTCCTGATGATCTCGGGCGACGCGCTGAACATCTTCCCGAACAACATCTATGCGCCGGTCTCGACGATCGCCGCGACGATCGCCGCCATGCTCGATTCAGCGCTCACCGACGCGACCGGCATGGCGGTCCGCTCGCTCGCCGAAGCCGGCCTGCTGCTGCTCGCGATCACGTTGATCACGAACTGGTTGGGTCGCTTCATCGTGCGGCGCACCTCCGGCGCGGCCTTGCCGGTGGGGCGAGGATTCTGACCGTGAACGGAATCCGCCGCACCTTCACCGACGGCTTCTTCTGGTTCGTCTGCGCGGTCGCCCTCGGCTGCATCGTCGCGCCGGCGACCTGGATCATCGTCGGGCTGATCGGCAATGCCGGTCCCGCCCTGCGGCCCACGCTGCTGACGGCGACGACGGCCCACGGGGGCCTGCAGAACGCGATCATCGGCACGCTGCTGCTTGCCGCGGGGGTGCTCGTGATCGCGGGGACGACCGGCATCGGGGCCGGCATCTGGCTCTCGGAGTTCGCTTCCGGGCGGCTCTCGTCGCTGCTCCGCTTCTTCCCCGAGGTGCTCGCCGGCGTGCCCTCGATCGTGATCGGCTACACCGGCTACCTGCTGCTCGTGATCCAGTTCCATTGGGGCTACTCGATCCTGGCGGCGATGCTCGCGCTCTCCGCGATCGTGACGCCGTACATCGTGAAGACGACCGAGGTCGCGCTGCGACAGGTGCCGTCGACGCTGCGCGAAGGCGGGGTCGCGCTCGGCCTGCCGATGGTCGTGTCGCTGCGGCGCATCCTGCTGCCGCCTGCGCTGCCCTCGATCATCACCGGCCTCGTCGTCGCGATCGCGATCTCGACCGGCGAGACGGCGCCGCTACTGTACACGGCCGGGTTCAGCGACCAGAATCCGACCCCGCAGCTGACCCAGCATCCGATCGGCTACCTGACCTACGTCGCCTACACGGACATTCAGCTGCCCTCGGCGCAGGCGCATCAGCTCGCGAACGCGGCGGCGGCGGTGACCCTGCTGTTCCTGCTGCTGCTGACCCTGATCGGCCGGCTGCTGTCGCGCCACTCGTCGCGCATGACGGCGCGGATGGGGATCTGAGGAGCCGCTGCCGACCTCGACGCACCGCTCGGTGGCGTGGCAGAGTGGCCGGATGCAACTGCGCATCCAGAGCGTCTGCGTCGACGCCGTCGATCCGAGCCGGCTGGCGAGCTTCTGGGAGGCCGTGCTCGGGTGGCGCCGCACCCAGATCGACGACGACGAGGTCGTGCTCGAGCCGGCTGCCGGCAGCCCGGAGGAGGGCGTCGCGCCCGACCTGCTCTTCCTGCGGGTTCCCGAGGCGAAGGCGGGCAAGAACCGGCTCCACCTGGACCTGCGTCCCCTCGACCAGCCTGCCGAGGTCGCCCGCCTCGAGGGACTGGGCGCGCGGCGTGCCGACGTCGGCCAGGGACCTGACGCCACCTGGATCGTGCTCGCCGACCCGGAGGGCAACGAGTTCTGCGTGTTGCGCGCGCTGACTCCGTCTGACG
>JBAPVZ010000706.1:0-2219 GCA_049283435.1 Candidatus Dormiibacterota bacterium | reverse complement strand
GCGCAGCGCAGATTCGGGACATGGTCGATGCTGGCGCTCGGCCGACGCGACGCATCAGACGAGTGCGCGCGACGAGCTGGACATTGTCCAGATTGACGACGGATTCGAGTCGAACTCCATCCTTCGGCCCGACGGCTACCTCGGTTGAGAGCCCCCGCACGGTCGACGTGACGGGGGCCGCGATCACAGAGTGGAGCACGCTCCCCATCGGGTCGCGGGACACGACGACCACGGGACGCACCTTGTCGAGCCGGGCGAGCCACACTTCGCCGCGGCGCGGCGCTGGCTCACTCACGTCTGGTTCTGGTCCCCCGCATACAACGCCTCCCAGTCGGTGTCGTCGTCGATACCGGCCGGCTCCGCCAGCCCTTCCAGCTCGATCTCGGATTGCGTGGGGGGAAGTCGACGGTAGGCGGCCACATCGCGACGAAGCCGTTCCGCACGGATGAGGCGATCGAGCGCGACGTCGATGACCTCAGACGTCGAAGCTGCGCTGACGAGCGTTCGCGCGTTTTCGGCCTTCGACCTGTCTAGCGTAATCGTCACCTTCTCCTTCGCCATACTTGGCATACTACTGCTGGGCGGTATCACACAGAGCCCCACGCCGGGCTCCTCGCCCACGAGGCGGGCCTCGCCGCCGGCACCTGAGGCCGGCCAGGCAGACCTCTAGCGCAGCGATGCGTCCTCGGTGATCGCCCGCGCTCGCAGCTGGCCGCACGCCGCCTCGCTGTCCCGCCCCCGGGTGTCGCGGACGGTGACGCCGACACCCTTCGCCGCCAGCCGGGCCGCGAAACCGCGGACCGCCCCCGCCGAGGGTTCCCGGTAGGGGGTGCCGTCGACCGGGTTGAACGGGATCAGGTTCACATGTGCCAGGCGGTGCTCGATGAGCGCTGCGAGCTCGTCCGCGTCGCGGTCGGTGTCGTTGACCCCGGCCAGCAGCACCCACTCGTAGCTGACGCGGCGACCGGTCTCGGCGGCGAACCGCTGGGCGGCGTCGACGACCTGGCGCACCGGGTACCGCCGGTTGATCGGCACTAGCTCGTCCCGCAGCTCGTCCCGCGCCGCATGGAGCGAGATCGCGAGCGTCACCGGCAGCCCGGCGGCGGCGAGCTTGTCGATGCGCGGCACGAGGCCGGAGGTCGACACCGTGATTCGCCGCGGGCTGATGCCGAGCCAGGCCGGATCGGCGATCGTGCGCACGGCGGCGAGCACCGCAGGCAGGTTGGCCAGCGGCTCCCCCATGCCCATGAAGACGACGTGCGACAGCCGGCGACCCTCCGCCCGCAGCGTCCGCGCCGCGTCGAGCGCCTGGTCGACGATCTCCGGCGCCGTCAGATTGCGACCGAACGGCCCCTGCCCGGTCGCGCAGAACGGGCACTTGATGGGACAGCCGACCTGCGAAGAGATGCACAGCGTCGCCCGGCGCGGGTACCGCATCAGCACCGACTCCACCGTGTAGCCGCCGTCCAGGCGGTAGAGACGCTTCACCGTTTCTCCGTGGTCCGCGTCCCAGCGCCGCACCTCTTCGAGGGACGTCGTCCGGAAGCAGTCGCGCAGCGACTCGCGAAGCGCGGCCGGCAACGAGCGCATCTCGTCGAAGGTGCGACCCTGCGCGAGTGCCTGCTGAATCTGCCGCGCGCGGTAGGGAGCCTCACCGACTCCCGCGAGCCAGGCTGCCAGCTCCTCCGCCGGCACCGCGCTGAGCGACGGCAGCGGAGTGGATGACGCGCGGGAGGTCACGGGGACAGCGTTGGCCACGACCGCAAGAGCATACGAACGCCGCCCGCTCAACCGGCGAGCCGGTGCACCTCCGGCACGTCGACGACGACACGTCCCTCATCGACGAGCTTGCGCAGATGCGCTCGCAGCGTCAACTCGGCGCCCCGTTCGAGTGCTGGGTCGCGCGCCAGCTCGGCACTGTAGACGCGAGCGACGAGCTGCGCCGGCGTCGCCGGGCCGTCGGCGAGGGCGGTGAGCACTGCGCGCTCCCGCGCCAGGCGGTGGGACCGGTACTCCTCGATCTTCCCCGCTGCGTCCTGCACCGGATCCCAGTGACCCGGGAACAGCATCCGGGGGCCGAGCTCGGCCACCCGCTCGAGCGAGCGGAGATAGGCCGCGACGTCACCCTCTGGATAGGCGACCATCGAACTGCCCTGCCCGAGGATCAGATCGCCGGTGAACAGCACCCGGTCGTCGGCCAGCCAGTAGGCGAGATGGTC
>JBAPVZ010000705.1:0-5595 GCA_049283435.1 Candidatus Dormiibacterota bacterium | reverse complement strand
GCCGGGCGGCGGGCGGCGCCTCGCCGGGCCGCACGAGCGGCACGCCAAGTGAGTGCAGCGCCTCCTGCAGCGCGGCCGGCCGCCACACGGCGGCGTCGGCCGAGAACGCGACTCGCCCCCCCTCGCGCACGAAGCGGAGCACGGTGGGTCGCAGCATCCCCTGCCGTCGCAGCTCGACGTGCGCGAGCTCTGCGAGCGGCAGGCGCCGGCGCCGCAGGCCGCGCACCGACAGCTGGCCCGCGTCGACGCGCAGCGCGAGCGGTGTCTGCGCGATCTGCCAGAGACCGTAGAGGCCGGCGGCGGTGACGAGGGCCGCGAGCAGGTTCGGTCCCGGGACCAGATCGGCGACCCCGAACGCGACGAGCAGCAGCGATCCGGCGCCGACGAGCGTCGCGAACACGAGCGCGCCACGGCGCGCCGGCAGCGTCAGATTCGTCGCCGAGTCGCGCGGCACGGCACAATAGTGGCGCATGGCGCACGCGTGGAGTCGTAGCCGAGGATCCAGCCGCCGGCCGCTCGCCCGGGCCTGCGGCCGTCGCCGGTCGCCGGTGGGTGGCGGGAAATCCCCGGCGTTTCACCCGGAGCCGCTTCCGCCCGGCCCGGCCGCCTACTGCTGAGCCGGCCGGGCTTTCTCGAGGCCGCACCGGCGGCCGGTTGCTCCTCCCTGCGGCCGGGGCCGCTCCGACTCCACCTGGGACCGAAAAGCATGACTGAAGACCTGACGTTCGTGAAAGAGCTGACCCGCATGTCGGTCGACTTCGACCGCTGGTACACCGAGGTCGTCCGCAAGGCCGAGCTCGCCGACTACACCCCGGTCCGCGGCTGCATGGTCATCCGCCCCTACGGCTACGCGATCTGGGAGGCGATCCAGCGCGCGTTCGACGACCTGATCAAGTCGAGCGGGCACGAGAACTGGTACTTCCCCCTGCTCATCCCCGAGGAGCTGCTCGTCCAGGAGGCGGAGCACGTCGAGGGGTTCGTGCCCGAGGTCGCCTGGGTGACCGAGGCGGGGAGCCACGGCAAGCTCGATCAGCGCCTCGCGATCCGGCCCACGAGCGAGACGATCATCGGGACCCTCGTCCGGCGCTACATCCAGTCCTACCGCGACCTCCCGATCCTGACCAACCAGTGGGCGAACGTGCTGCGCTGGGAGCTTCGCACGCGCCTGTTCCTGCGCACCGCCGAGTTTCTCTGGCAGGAGGGGCACACGTTCCACGTGACCGCGCAGGAGGCGGAGGACGAGGTCGCGCTGATCCACGAGTACTACCGGCAGATCGCCGAGGACTGGCTCGCGATGCCCGTCATCGGCGGCACCAAGAGCCCGGCCGAGACGTTCCCCGGCGCCGTCTACTCGAAGAGCATCGAGGCGATGATGCGCGACGGGCTCGCGCTGCAGGCGGGGACCTCGCACTATCTGGGGCAGAACTTCGCCCGCGCCTACGACATCGGATTCGCGAACCAGCAGAATGCGCGCGATTTCTGCCATACGACGTCGTGGGGCATCTCGACACGGCTGATCGGCGGCCTGATCATGGCCCACGGCGACGACACCGGGTTGGTCATGCCCCCCCGGGTGGCGCCGATCCAGGTCGTCGTGGTGCCGATCGCACGCAACGACGAGGCGCGCGCAGAGGTGCGTGCGTTCGTCGACGGCTGGCTGCCCGAAGTCCGCGGCGCCGGCCTGCGCGTCCACGTCGACTGGCGCGATCTGCGACCTGGGGACAAGTACAACCACTGGGAGCTGAAGGGAGTGCCGCTGCGCCTCGACGTCGGCCTCCGCGACGTGGCGGCGCAGCAGGTCGTGCTTGTCGACCGGCTGACCAGGGAGAAGGTGCCGACGCCCGTCACCGGCCTCGCATCCCGGCTGCGCGAGGCGGTCGACGCATTCCAGCGCGCGCTCTTTTCGCGCGCGCTCGACTTCCGAGCCGAGAACACGTTCGAGGTGTCGACGCTGGACGCGCTGCTCGAGCACTTCCGCGAGCGCAACGGCTTCGTCTGGGCCCCCTGGTGCGGGGATGCGGCGTGCGAGGCGAAGGTGAAGGAGCTGACCGGCGGCGTGACGACCCGAAATTTCGATCCCGACGAGAAGGCGAGCGGCGCCTGCGTCGTCTGCGGGCGTCCCGCCGTCCAGCGAGTCGTGTTCGCGCGGGCCTATTGAGCTTCATCCCGGCCGGTTTGTGGTACGAACTACCCATGGTTCGAACCGGTGTACGGGCGCGGCTGCGCAGCGGGGAGGCGGCGTGAGCATCTCCGAGCTGATCCGCGTCGCGGGCAACCTGGCCCCCGAGGACCAGGCGCTCGTCGAGCGGGCGTACGAGCGCGCGAGCATCGCGCACAGCGGCCAGCGCCGCCTCTCCGGCGAGGGCTACGTCGAGCATCCGCTCGCGGTCGCCGGCATCCTGGCCGACCTGGGGCTCGACGCGACGACGCTGGCCGCAGCGCTCCTGCACGACACCGTCGAGGACACCTCGCTCACGATCGAGGAGATCGAGGCGGAGTTCGGCCCCGAGGTCACGCTGCTCGTCCAGGGCGTGACGAAGCTGTCGCGCATCTCCTTCCGCTCCGCGCAGGAGCAGCACGCCGAGAACATCCGCAAGATGCTGCTCGCGATGGCGGAGGACATCCGCGTCGTGCTCATCAAGCTCGCCGACCGGCTGCACAACATGCAGACGATCGACCCGCTGCCCGAGCACAAGCGCCGCCGGATCGCCCGCGAGACGCTCGACATCTACGCGCCGCTGGCCCACCGGCTCGGGATCGGGCAGATGAAGTGGCAGCTGGAGGACCTCGCGCTGCGCACGCTCGACCCGGATGCGTACGGGGAGGTCGTGAGCCGCGTCAACCGGAAGCGGGCCGACCGGGAGGCGCTCGTCTCCGACCTGAAGGAGATCCTCGCTCGCGAGCTGGAGGGGATCGAGATCGCGGCCGAGATCAGCGGGCGCCCCAAGCACGTCTACTCGATCTGGCAGAAGATGACCCGCGACCACAAGGACTTCAGCCAGATCTACGACCTGCTCGCGATCCGGGTCCTCGTCGATTCGGTGAAGGACTGCTATGGCGTGCTCGGCGTCGTCCACGCGCTGTGGAAGCCGCTGCCCGGTCGCTTCAAGGACTACATCGCGATGCCCAAGTCGAACGGGTATCAGTCGCTGCACACGACCGTCCTCTCCCACACCGGGGAGCCGATCGAGATCCAGATCCGCACCCATGAGATGCACCAGATCGCCGACTTCGGCATCGCCGCGCACTGGGCCTACAAGGAGGGCTCGACCGATGCTCGCTTCGACCAGAAGCTGAGCTGGCTGCGGCTCCTGATGGAGTGGCAGAAGGAGGTCCAGGACGCGGAGTCGTTCGTCGACGCGGTCAAGGTGGACATCTTCCAGGACGAGGTGTTCGTGTTCACGCCGCGCGGCGACGTGATCAATCTGCCGAAGGGCTCGACCCCGATCGACTTCGCGTATCGGATCCACACCGAGGTCGGGCACCGCTGCATCGGGGCCAAGGTGGCCGGCAAGATGGTGCCGCTCGACTACGAGCTGAAGAACGGCGAGATCATCGAGGTGCTGACCTCGAAGGCGCCGCACGGGCCGAGTCGGGATTGGCTGCGCTTCGTGAAGAGCGCCTCGGCGCGCGATCGCATCCGCCGCTGGTTCAAGGCCCAGGCCCGCGACGAGAACGTCGCCAAGGGGCGCGATCTCCTCGAGAAGGAGATGCACCGGATGCATCGCCTGACGTTGAGCCAGCTGCCCGACGGCAAGCTGCGTGAGATCGCGAGCGCGTACGCGTACCACGCGACCGACGACTTCCTGGCCGCGATCGGCTACGGCGATCTCTCGCCGCACGCGGTCGTGATGAAGATGGCGCTCGCCGATCCGACCGACTCCGAGACGCTGCGTGAGATCCCGCTGCTCCCGCGGGCGCGCCCCAAGCCGCAGATCCTGGTGCGCGGCGAACCGGGCATCCTGACGCGGACCGCGCCCTGCTGCCAGGCCGTGCCCGGCGACGCGATCATCGGGTTCACGACTCGCGGCAAGGGCGTCACCGTGCACCGCGTCGACTGCCCGAACGCGTTGAACCCCCCCGACGAGCGGCGCGTCGTGCCCGTCGACTGGGACGTCGATTCCACCGACCTCTATCCGATCGCGATCAAGATCGAGGCCTGGGACCGGACGGGCCTGCTGCGCGACATCGCGACCGTCGTCGCCGAGCAGCGGGTGAGCATGTCGCGCGCCTCGGTCTCCGTCTACGAGGACAAGACCGCGGTCGTCTCGACGACGGTCGAGATCGATTCCCTGTCCCAGCTCTCCCGGCTGATGGAGAAGCTGGAGCAGGTGCGCGACGTGCACACGGTCGCGCGCGAAGCCGGGTGACCAACGAGGACGCCCTGACCGGGGCCCCCGTGAGCGGGGAGCCGGAGGCGTACTACCGCGAGCGGGCGACCCGCTTCCGTGAGGAGGCGACCGCGGCGGCGCGCCCGACCACCCGGGTCGCCAACCTGCGGCTGCTGTGCGCCGTCGCCGCCCTCCTCCTGCTCGCCGTCGCCGCGTTCGCGAAGGACCCGCTGCTCGGCATCCCGGTGCCGTTCCTGGTCGCCGCGTTCGTCCTCCTCGTCGTCTACCACCGGCGGCTCCGGCGGCGGCTGCTCGCAGCGCGCGCGATCGCGGCCGTCAACGAGGAGGCGCTGCACCGCATGCGCCGGGAGTGGGACGCGCTGCCGCCGGCGCCCGCGATCACCGCCCCCGACGATCACCCGTACGCACGCGACCTCGACATCGTGGGCCGCGCATCGCTGCTTCACCTCCTCGACACGACGACGAGCCCGATGGGGGAGGCGCGGCTCGCGGACTGGCTCCTGCGGCCGGCCGATCCGGCGGTCGTGCCCGAGCGGCAGGCGGCCGTCGTCGAGCTCGGTCGCGCGATCGACGTCTGCCAGGATCTGGAGGCGGCGGGCTGGGCGACCCGGGCGACCGAGGGGCCGCCGCCCGATCCGGGGCCGTTCGCCAGGTGGGCCGAATCCGCGTCCGACGAGGGCCCGACCGTCCTGCGCTGGTGTGCTTTGCTCTCCCCGACGCTGCTCTGGGTGACGCTCGTGCTGTGGGGGGTGCGGGTGCTCCCGATCCCCCTCTGGCCGCTGTTCCTGCTCACGAACGCGGCGCTCGCGATCGTGCTCGGCGGCGCGGCCCAGCGGACCGTCGCGGCGGTGCGCCTGCAGCAGGGCCGCATCGCGCCCTATGGCGCCCAGCTGAGCCGGTTCGCGGCTCGGCGCTGGTTGACGCCGCTGCCGCAGCGGCTGCAGTCGGCGGCGCGCCCGAACGGGGTCAGCGCCGAGCACCGGCTCCGCCGGCTGAGCCGCATCGTCTCCTTCTCGGTGCCGACCGGGTCGCTGCTCAACGGACCGATCCAGCTGCTGTTTCTCTGGAACGTGCACCTCGCCTGGCTCGCCGAGCGCTGGCGGCGGCGTTCCGGGCGCCACGTTCCGCAGTGGCTCGACGCGCTCGGCGAGGTGGAGGCGCTGGCCGCGCTCGGCTCGCTCGCCCACCGGGAGGGGGGATGGACGCTGCCCGAGATCGACCCCGCGGCGACCGAGGTCGAGGC
>JBAPVZ010000704.1:0-8540 GCA_049283435.1 Candidatus Dormiibacterota bacterium | reverse complement strand
CCATGGACTCCTCGAAAACTTCGTGTGGTGGAGGGTCATCCGCTGGTGGAAGAAGCTACACCGCTGGAAGTGGACCGACGTCCACCGGCGCCTTACCGACCACATCGGCCGATGGTGCAGACCCTCGGTGGACGGGATCGAACTGTTCAACATCGCCAAAGTACCCAATGACCCGATCCCGGTACCGAGGCAACAAGATCCCCAACCCCTGGATCGTGGCCAACCACGTCCAATGACAGACACCGTGGAGAGCCCGTTGCCGACAGGTCGGCACGGCGGGTTCGGCGAGCGCCGTGGGGAACGGACCGGGAGCAATCCCGACACTGCGCCCCAGGCCGACTCAACCACAATGATGCCGCCAGGTGCTCGGCAGCGAGATGTACAGTTCAGAAGCTCGATTGGCACCCATGGCAGGCTCCAAGCGGTTTGAACTCGTCCGACGCGGTCGAGCATGATCCTCCGTGGTGCGGCGCGCCATGATCGTGGCGGCAGAGGAGTAGCGTGACAGAGCAATCGGGCCTGGGTGGGCATGTTGACCCTATGGGCGTTGTTGGCCGCGTTATCGGCACCGAGGACTCCACCCCCCTCCTGTTCAGCGTCGCCCTTGCCCAGGATTCCTATCTCCAGCTCGACGACGTGGTGGTTACCGTCCGGGCCGTGCCCGGCGTCGGACCCGTGATGACCTCAGGCGTCGTGACCCAGGTCCGGGCCCGGCACGAGGGCGCCAATTTCGGCTCGGACGTGTTCTTGATCGCCGATGGGGTGCTCCCTGCGCAGGTACAGGAGATCGCTGAGGTCACCACGACCCGGGTAGAACCGGAGTGCTACGTCCCGCCGAGGCCAGGGGAGCCCGCGCGGCGGGCCACAGGTGAGGAACGCGCGCAGGCGCTGTACTTCGACGGGATGGAGCAGAAGGTCCCGGTAGGCCTGGGCCGCGACGGTGACCCGATCTATGTCAACCTCGAGTTCCTCGACGGCACCCGCGGCGGTCATGTCTCGATCAGCGGTGTCTCGGGCGTGGCGACGAAGACCAGCTTTGCCCTGTTTCTGCTCAACTCGATTTTCCGCAGCGGTGTGCTGGGCCGACGGGCGATCAACGCCAAGGCGTTGGTGTTCAGCGTCAAGGGCGAGGATCTGCTGTTCCTCGACCACCCGAACACTCGCCTCGACGACAAGCTGCGCCGCGACTACGCCCGGCTGGGCCTGCCCGCCGAGCCGTTTGCCTCCGTCGGGTTCTTCGCACCGCCCACTCCAGAGGACCTCAGTGGGCGCCCGTACGTCGCTGGCCGCACAAGCGGGGTCGCCGCGTTCTGGTGGACGCTGGCCCAGTTCTGCGCCGATGAGCTGCTGCCCTACGTCTTCGCCGACGCCGAGGATGAGCGCAACCAGTACACGACGGTGATTCACCAGGTCGCCAATCGGCTGCGGCGTGACGCCACCGCGACCGGCGATGGGGGAGCGGTCGCGATCGGGGGCCAGTTGCTGCGCACCTACGACGACCTCGTCGAGTTCGTCTTTGACCGCCTCACCGACGAGGACGCCCGCCGGGACTGGGCCGGTCCGGTCACCGGCACCGGCACGATCAACGCCTTTCTGCGCAGGCTGAGATCGAGCCTCAAGCCGCTGCGCACGATCGTTCGCGGCGACCTCGCCGACAGGGCGGGCCGCCGGGTCAGCACCGACAACCAGCAGGTCACCGTCGTCGACCTGCACAACCTGCCGGAGCGCGCCCAGCGCTTCGTCGTCGGTGTTGTGCTGGCGGCCGAGACTGCTCGTAAGGAGGCCGCCGGACCGGGTGGGTTGCTCTTCACCATGATCGACGAGCTGAAAAAGTACGCCCCGCGCGAGGGCACCAGTCCGATCAAGGAGGTGCTGCTCGACATCGCCGAACGTGGGCGTTCGCTGGGGATCATCCTCATTGGCGCGCAGCAGACGGCCAGTGAGGTCGAGCGGCGGATCGTGGCGAACTCCTCCATCAAGGTCGTCGGCCGGCTGGATCCGGCTGAGGCGGGACGACCCGAGTACGGCTTCCTGCCGGCCTCACAGCGGGCGCGGGCGACCCTGGCCAAGCCGGGCACGATGTTCGTCTCCCAGCCTGAGATCCCCGTCCCGATCGCCGTCGAGTTCCCGTTCCCGGCGTGGGCGACCCGACTCTCGGAGTGCGGCGCGCCGCCGATGAGTAGCAACGGTTCGGCACAGCGCGATCCGTTCCGCCGGCTGCCGGCCGTCGACGACGACCCGCCGTTCTAGAGATGAGGTTCCTGCACACCGCCGACTGGCACGTCGGCAAGACCCTGAAGGGGCACAGCCGGCTCGACGAGCAGGAACAGGTGCTCCGCGAGATCGTGCGCGTCGCCCGGGAGCAGGAACTCGACGCCGTCCTCGTCGCCGGCGACCTCTACGACAGCGCCGCGCCATCTGCCCCGGCCCAGAAGCTCGTGGTCCGCACCCTGATGGCACTGGCCGGCACGGGCACCGAGGTGGTCGTGATCGCCGGCAACCACGACCACGCAGCTACCCTCGAGGCCTACCGTCCCTTCGCGGGAGCGGCGGGTATCACCCTGGTCGGCTCGGTCCGCAGCGCCGAGCAGGGTGGCGTCGTCGAGTTCACGGCCCGCACCGGCGAACCGGTGACCGTCGCAGTGTTGCCGTTTGTGTCGTCGCGTTACGCGGTGCGCGCAGCGGAGCTGGTCCTGAACACCCCTGCGGAGCACACCGGTGCCTACGACCAGCAGCTGCGGGACATCCTCACCGCCCTCACCGGCAGGTTCCGGACCGATGCCGTCAACCTCGTCATGGCTCATCTGACCGTGCTCAACGCAGCATTCGGCGGTGGCGAGCGCACTGCGCAGTCGATCTTCGAATACGCGGTGCCGGCCACCGTGTTCCCGGCCGATGCGCACTATGTCGCGCTGGGTCACCTGCACCGGCGGCAGATCATGGCCGCGCCGTGCCCGGTGCATTACTGCGGTGCCCCGCTGGCGGTCGACTTCGGCGAGGAGGAGTACGAGCCAGTCGTCTGCCTGGTGGAGGCCACGCCGACGACGCCGGCGCGGGTCACCGACATCCCGATCACCGCGGCCCGGCGGTTGCGGACGCTGCGGGGCACTGTCGAGGAGCTGGGCGCGCTGGCCGGGACGGTCGGGGAGGACCTGCTGCGGGTGTGGGTGCGCGAGCCTGCCCGCGCGGGGCTCCGTGAGGAGGTGACCGACCTGCTGCCCAACGCGCTGGAGGTGCGGATCGATCCGGAGTTCGCCACTCCGGTCTCCGGGTCGCGCCCGGCGAGCGGCCCGGGTGTGGAGCGTACCCCGTTGGAGCTGTTCCGCGAGTACTGCGCGGCACGGACTACTAACGACCCCCGGCTCGACGTGCTGTTCGCCCATTTACACGACCGCGTGACCGGGAGTGCGTGATGCGTCCGGTGCTGCTGGAGATGCACGGCTTTGCCGCGTTCCGCGAGCCCGCGACCGTCGATTTCCGGGACGCGGAGTACTTCGCGCTGGTCGGGCCGACCGGCTCGGGCAAGTCCACCGTGATCGACGCGATGACCTTCGCGCTATATGGGTCGGTGCCGCGCTGGGATGATCAGAAGGTCGTCAAGCTGGCACTGGCGCCCAGCGTGAACCGGGGCACGGTGCGGCTCGTGTTCGACGCTGGTGACGCTCGGTATGTCGTGGCCCGGGAGCTGCGCCGGTCCGCGAAGGGTGGGGTGACCGTCCGCAGCGCGCGGCTGGAGCGCCTCGGCGACCGCACCGGGACGGGGGAGGCCGGTGACGGTACTGAGGTGCTTGCCGCCGAGTCGGCGGTGACGAAGGCTGTCGAGGAGCTGCTCGGGCTGCCGTTCGATCAGTTCTGCATGTGTGTGGTGCTGCCGCAAGGTGATTTCGCCGAATTCCTGCACGCCAAGCCCGCAGTGCGCCAGCAGATGCTGACCCGGCTGCTCGGCTTGGGCGTCTATGAGTCCATCGCCAAGGAGGCCAACCGCGAGGCCGTCGTGGCGGGTGAGCGGGCTGAGGTACTGGCCGGCCAGCTCGCTGGGTATGCCGACGCGACCGAGGAAGCCGTCAGTGGGGCCGAGGCACGGGTCACGGCGCTTGGCGCGCTGTCTGAGCGGGTTATCGAGCGGCTTCCGGAACTAGTCACCGCGTCCCACGCGGTTACCACGGCGGACGGGGTCGTCGAACGGCTGCGCGATGAGCGGGCCAGGCTCACGGCGCTGGCCGCACCGGACGGTCTGCCCGATCTGGACGCGCGGCAGCGTTTGGCCGCAGACGAGGCCGGGGCGGCGCGTCGCCGGTGTGCGGATGCCGAGGCCGCTGACACCGAGGCTCGGGAACAGCGCGCTGCCGCCCCCGACCGTGGCCCGCTCGAACGCGCCCGCCAGAACCATGCCGAGCTGGCGACCGCGCTCGCCGACCGGCCCGGTGCCCAGCAGAGCCAAGCGGGGGCCGGAGCGGCGTACGCCGCCGCCGTCGCCGCCGCTGCGGAGGCCGCGGATGCCGTCGAAGACGCGCGCACGACCCGTGAGGTAGCCGCCTCTGACCTCGCCGCAGCCTACGAGGTCGCTCAGCGCTTTAACGACGAGTGTGAGCTACTCATCGGCCTCTGCGTTCCCACTGGGCTCGAGGATCTCGATGGTCGCCGCCGCGCGGCGGAGGCCGAGCTTGTCGCTGCGCAACAGGCCCTCGACAGCGCCGACGCCGTGGACACCCACGCTCGGGGGCAGCTGTCCGCGGCACCCGCGCGGGGTCCGCTCGAACGGGCCCGCGACGACTACGCAGCTCTCGCCGCCACGCAGCGGGCACTGCCCGGAGCCGACGAGGCGCACCTTGTCGCGGTGCGCGACCGGGAGTCGGCGGCCGCGGCCGTGGCGGACACGAGCGAGCGCTTGAGACACGCCCGCATCCGTCGGGACGGCGAGTCACGGGCAGACCTGGCCGCGGCGCTGCGTCCGTCGCTTGTGGCTGGGCAGCCGTGTCCGGTCTGTGATCAGGCCGTTGCGACGCTGCCTGCAGCGCGGCCGACCACCGACCTGAGTAGGGCGGACGCCGCTGTCGCCGATGCGGAGGAGGCTTTGGAGCAGGCCCGGCGGGTGGAAGCAGGGGCGGTAGCCGCCGAGCGGGAACTGGCTGGGGAGCGAGACCGGCTGGCTGATGAGCTCGAGCGGCTGCACACCGTGTTGGCCAGTGCGCCGCCGAGCGCGACCGCCGTCAGCGAGGCGCTGGCCAGTTTGGACGTGCTGGTCGCCGCTACGGAGCAGGCAGCCGCGGCGCTGCGCGACGTGCGGCGCCGCAGGGATAACGTGGCGGCCGCGATGGAGGCAATCCGTGGTGAGAGCGCGGCCGCGGCGTCGGCGCTGTGGAGAGCCCGCGAGCCGCTGGTGCCGCTCGGTGCTCCGCCGGTCGTCGACGATGTACTCGCCGGATGGTACGAGCTGTGTGCGTGGGCCGACCAGGAGGCGGCGGTCCGCGGCGCCGCGCTCGCCGCTGCCCGTGTTGCCGCAGCGGAGGCCGCCGAGGCGGCGCAGGCTGCCAAACTCGCGTTCGACCAAGTGGAACGTACCGCTACCGCGATGCGCGCAGAGGAGACTGCGGCGGCGCGGGCCGAGCAGCACGCCCGCAGCGACCTCGACGCGCTCGACCAGCGGATCGAGCAGCTCCAAGGCGCGCTGGAGACCGAGCTCCCCGATGCCGAGGGGGAGGCAGCGCTACACCGGCTTGACGCGCTCGATGCGGCGGTCCGTCGTGCGGACGCCGAGCTCCGGGCGGCCCGCGACGCCCGGTTGGCGGCCGATGCGCGGCTGGTCGGGGTGGGTCGCGACATAGCCACGGCATGGGCCGCGCTGCACGCCGCCCGTGACCCGCTGGTGGTGCTTGGGGCGCCGGCTGTTACTGGCGACGACCTGCTCGCCGCCTGGACCGCACTGACTGGCTGGGCCACAGCAGCGATCGCGCGCCGCGACGGTGAGCTTCCCGATGCCCAGTCCGCAGCCGCTGCCGCGCGGGAGGACCGCGACGCAGCCGGGCGGAGGCTGGCCGACGACGTCGCCACCCACGATGTGCTCATCCCCAGCGATCGTCCAGTGGCGGCAAGCGTTTTGGCAGCAGTCGCCGAGGCGTTCGCCGGATCGCGCGGCCTCCGCGACCGGATCGTTGAGCGCCGCGCCGACGCCGCACGGCTGCGCGCACAACGCTCGGACGCCGAGTCGGTGCAGCAGGTGGCCCGGATGCTCGGCAACCTTCTGCGCTCCGACAACTTCCCCCGTTGGCTGGTGGCCTCAGCGCTGGACGTCCTCGTCGCTGATGCGTCGGAAAGTCTGTCGGAACTCTCGGGCGGACAGTTCGAGCTGACTCACGACGATGGGGAGTTCCTCATTGTCGACCACGCCGACGCCGACGCCAAACGGCCGGTGAAGACGTTGTCCGGGGGAGAGACGTTCCAGGCCAGTCTTGCGCTCGCCCTTGCGCTGTCAGCACAGCTGTCCGCCCTCGCCGCCCAGGGCGCCGCTCACCTCGACTCGATATTCCTCGATGAGGGGTTCGGCACGCTCGACGAGGCCACGCTCGACGTCGTCGCCACCACCCTAGAGAACCTGGCGACCCGGGGAAATCGGATGGTTGGCGTGATCACGCACGTGCCGACGTTGGCCGAGCGTGTCCCCGTGCGGTTCGCGGTTACCCGCGACCAGCACACCGCGTCAGTCGTCCGGGAGGTCAGGTGACGGTCGAGCTGGAGCGCTCGCGGATGCGGTTCTCCGTTGATCCCTGGGATCCAGGCTACGGGGCCAGCCTGGACGTTGAGGAGCTCGGCGAGTCCAGCGCCCGGGTGATTGCCGACGTTGAGCTGTCCGATGATCGGTGGCGCCCGCTCGATCCCGATCGGAAGGTTGGGCCGCGCGCAGCGACGTTGTTCGTCGACGGTGTACGCCGCATCGACGCCCGGGTGTGGGTGGACGAGCCCACTGACGACACGATCGCGTCACCGGCACTGTGCGCGTCGTACGCGGCGGGAGTGGTTTGCTGCTGTGCCGGCGAGGGGGCGCATCTGCTGACCTTCGACGTCCGCCGCGGATTGTTCACGACGGCCGCGCACGCCGTCGACATCGCCACGACAGCCGGCACCTACGGCGTCAGTCGCGCGAACCTCCGCTCGCACATCGCGCCGATCCAGGCGTTGAGCCTTGCCCTGCAGGCCTGTCTCGGCGCCGCGGAGATCGACACGGCGGTGACCGCCCGGGCCGCGCTTGTCGGGCACGGACTCCCCGACGGTGGCGACCTACTCGTGATCGACGGGCCGCTGCGCGGTCGTCAACATCTGCCGCGCGTACTCGGCTACATCAAGAGCCATCGCAGTGAATACCTCCCGCCACACCTTCGCCGCCTGGTGGCTTCCTTGTCGCCCGGTCAGCGCACCCCGGTCTTCCTACTCGGCAGCTCATGGGACCGCTACACCTGGTACCTCCGGCTGCCGTGCACAGCTGGAGCGCCATGGGCTGGCATCGTGCGCCTCGAGTGCAGCGCGACGCTCAACGCCGCAGACGCGATCGGGATGGCCTGGCTCAGCCAGGCGACACTGTGTCGCTATGCATCGGTCGAGTACAAGGACACCCGGGCACCCCAGAACCTGTATCCGATCGCCGGACTCGAACGACAGCTTCGGCGGCGACTTGGTGACGCCACGCTGCTGTACCGCGGGTTGCGCCGGGCTGGCACACGCCACTAACGGTTACAACACCTCGGCAGGTGCTACTCGACCAGTCGGCTTCGCTGCCATCTGAGTATAAATTCGGTGACTGAAATCAGGTAGCTTGCACTCACCGCTCCGTTGCGTTACCACCGCCGGACTGGAGTACGCCTTCCGTGCCAGGACGGTCGGGATCCTCAAGGACCTTGCCGCCAGTTGCGCCATAGCCGCCGAAGTCCTCCACCCGCCCCTCAACGGCTGGCTTCCGAACGGAGCCTGGGACGTTGACAGGAGGTGGGCAGCCGGACGGCGACCGCTAGGGTCTTCCTCACCCGCCGCTGCGGCTCACTGGCTGCACTTCCGGTCCAGCGGTAACGCCGCCGTGGCACGGCCGATTTGTACACGTAACCGCCACGTCGCGCGGGTGATAAGGCTCGATCGAAGCGGAGGCGTAAGCGTGGGCTTCTTCGACAAGCTACGCCGAAGGTTCTCGACTAGATCATCGCCGGTCGCACCGCGCAACCCGGTGACGCGGCCCGCCGCATCCCCGCCACCACCAGGGCTGCCCGCGGAGCGACCGTCAACGGCGCAGTCGCCGCACCGGACCTCATCCCACCGAGTGCTCATCGACCCTCCTGTGCGCCCGCCAGGGCCAACCGGTGCCGGTCAGCCAGCGCCTTCGGTAAGGTCGACATCTCAGCAGGAGCTTCCTGTCGTTGCTGCGCCCGTCGTTACGGGACATAGGGTGGGCCGTGAAACCCTATGGATTCCGCCAGGCCAGCCGGTTACGGTCGCCGATCAGTTGATCTCAGGTGGGATGCTCTACGTCGGCCGTAGCTTGAAATCTGCGTCCTCTG
>JBAPVZ010000703.1:0-5214 GCA_049283435.1 Candidatus Dormiibacterota bacterium | reverse complement strand
GGCACCGAGGGCCTCAGCGCGTGTAGTTCGGCGCCTCGAGCGTGTACTGGATGTCGTGCGGGTGGGATTCGGTGAGCCCCGCGGTCGTGATCCGGATCAGCTCGCCGCGATCCCGCAGGTCGGCGACGGTCCGCGCGCCGGCATAGCCCATCCCGGCGCGAAGCCCGCCGACCAGCTGGTGGGTCACCGCCGCGACCGGGCCTCGATAGGGCACCTGCCCCTCCACCCCCTGCGGCACCAGATCGTCGTCGCGCGCCACGTCCTGCAGGCCATAGCGATCCTTGGAATAGCTCCGCTCGCTGCCGCGGCTCTGCATCGCGGCCAGGGATCCCATGCCGCGATACGACTTGAACTGCTTGCCGTTGATGAAGATCAGCTCCCCGGGCGACTCCTCGCAGCCGGCCAGCAACGAGCCGAGCATGACGGTGTCGGCGCCGGCGACGATCGCTTTCGGGATGTCGCCCGAGTAATGCAGGCCGCCGTCCGCGATCAGCGGCACGCCCGCCGGCCGGCACGCGAGCGACGCCTCGTAGATCGCCGTGATCTGGGGGACGCCGACGCCGGCGACGACTCGCGTCGTACAGATCGACCCCGGGCCGACGCCGACCTTGACCGCGTCGGCACCGGCATCGACGATCGCCTGGGCACCGGCCCGCGTCGCCACGTTGCCGCCGACGATCTCGGTCACCGTCTCCCGCTTCAGCCGGGAGATCATCTGGAGGACGTCGCGCGAGTGGCCGTGGGCGGTGTCGACGACGACGAAGTCGGCGCCGGCGTCGATCAGCAGGTGAGCCCGCTCGTAGGAGTCCTCGCCGACCCCGATCGCAGCGCCGACCACGAGCCGTCCCGCCCCGTCCTTCGTCGCGACCGGGTACTCCTCGCTCTTCGCGAAGTCCTTGACCGTGATCAGCCCGGCGAGCCGGCCCGCGCCGTCGACGAGCGGCAGCTTCTCGACCTTGTGCTTCGCGAGCAGCGCGAGCGCGTCGTCGCGAGCGATCCCGGCCCGGGCGGTGACGAGCGGCATCGGCGTCATCGCGGCGGCGACCCGCCGGCCGAGGTCCTGCTGGAAGCGCATGTCGCGATTCGTGATGATCCCCTCGAGCCGGCCCGAGGCGTCGACGACGGGCAGCCCGGAGATGCGATAGCGCGCACAGAGCGCCTCGGCATCGGCGAGCGTCGCGTCGCGTCCGATCGTGATCGGGTTGGAGACCATGCCGGCCTCCGATCGTTTGACGAGGTCGACCTGCGTCGCCTGGTCCTGCGAGGAGAGGTTCCGATGGAGCACCCCGACCCCCCCCTGCCGCGCGATCGCAATCGCCATCCGGGACTCGGTGACGGTGTCCATCGCCGAAGAGAGGAGCGGCACCGCGAGGCGCAGGTTGCGGGTCAGGCGGGTCGTCGTGTCGACCTCGCTCGGCAGCGCGTCGGAGGCGGCCGGCAGGAGCATGACGTCGTCGAACGTGAGCCCGAGACGGGTGAACGGTCCGCGCACGCCGTCAGCGTCGGCGGCCGGGGTGCTGGCGACGGCGAGGTTCCTCATCGCTTCATCCTACGGACCGTCCGCGACCTCGTGTGCCGCCTCCGGAGAGGCTGCAGCGGCGGCGAAAGCGGACAGCAGGCGCTCGGCCGCGGCGCTCGGCGCCAGCTCCCCCGCCTCCACCTGTCGAGCCAGTTCGGGAGCCAGCGCGCGCACCGAGCGCGCATCGTGGAGCGACGACAGCAGCTGCCCCTCGGCCAGCGACCACATCCAGCCCGTCCGCTGGCGGCGGCGGCGCGACGCACGCTCGCCGCTCTGCTCGAGCTCCTCGCGATGCCGCTCGACCGCCGCCCACACCTCGTCCAGGCCCTGGCCCTCGAGCGCGCTGCAGGTCAGCACCACCGTGGACCACGCAGCGTCGGGCGCCTGCAGCAGGTGGAGCGCGTTGCGCAGCTCCGCCGCCGCCGCCTCCGCATCATGGCGATGGGACCCGTCCGCCTTGTTGACGGCGATCACGTCGGCGAGCTCCAGGACGCCCTTCTTGATGCCCTGCAGCTGGTCGCCGGAGCGGGCCAGGGCGAGCACGAGGAAGCAGTCGACCATGCTCGCGACCGCGATCTCGGACTGGCCGACGCCGACCGTCTCCACGAACACGACGTCGTACCCGGCCGCCTCCAGCAGGCGCATCGTCTCGCGGGTCGCCCGCGCGACGCCACCCAGGGCGCCGGAGGTCGGCGAGGGCCGGATGAAGGCGTCCGGGCTCTGCGACAGCCGCTGCATGCGGGTCTTGTCGCCGAGGATCGAGCCGCCCGTGCGGCTCGAGCTCGGATCGACGGCGAGCACGCCGACCCGATGCCCGGCCGCGATCAGGCGCATGCCGATGGTGTCGACGAAGGTCGACTTGCCGACGCCGGGAACGCCGGTGATGCCGATGCGCCAGGTCGTCTCCGACTCCTGGCCGAGCGCCGTGAGCAGGGCGGCGCTCTGCGCGCGGTCGTCGGGCCGGCTCGACTCGACGAGCGTGATCGCGGCGGCGAGCAACGCCCGGTCCCCCCGGCGGAGGCCGGCCACCAGCGTGCCGACGTCCTGGCGCCTGGGCATCAGCCCCGCGTTTCGAGATGCGCGCGCAGGTCCTGGAGCAGCTCCAGTGCGGCGTCGGCGATCACCGTGCCGGGCGGGAAGATCGCGGCCGCCCCGGCCTCGCGCAGCGCCGGCACGTCCTGTTGCGGGATCACCCCGCCGACGACGATCAAGATGTCTTCGCGCCCGAGGGCGGAGAGCGCACGGCGGAGGGCTGGGACGAGCGTCAGGTGGCCGGCGGCGAGGCTGCTGACCCCGACCACGTGGACGTCGTTCTCGACCGCCTGCAGCGCCACCTCCTCCGGCGTCTGGAACAGCGGCCCGACGTCGACGTCGAACCCGAGGTCGGCGAACGCGGATGCGATGACCTTCTGGCCGCGATCGTGACCGTCCTGGCCGATCTTGGCGACCAGGATTCGCGGGCGCCGGCCGTCTTCGAGCGCGAAGGCGGCCGTCGCCTCCTGCACCTCGGCGACGTTCTTGGCCCCGACCGCTTCGCGCCGGTACACGCCGGATATCGTGCTCACTTCGGCGACGTGCCTGCCGAAGACGCGCTCCAGGGCGGACGCCATCTCGCCGACCGTCGCCCGCGCCCGGGCGGCGTCCACCGAACAGGCGAGCAGGTTCTGCTCGAGGCCGGGTGCACGGGTTCCGTCCGCCGCCGACCGGGCGGCCGCCGACAGCTTCTCGAGCGCGGCCGCGCAGGCCGCCTCGTCGCGCTGCTCCCGCAGACGGCGGAGCTTCGCGAGCTGGCTGCGGAGCACCGCGGAGTTGTCGACCGCGCGCACCTCGACCTGCTCGGCGCCCTGGACTCGATAGCGGTTGACGCCGATCACCGGCTGCAGACCGGCGTCGATGCGGGCCTGCGTTCGCGCGGCCGCCTCCTCGATGCGCCGCTTCGGGATCCCGGCCTCGATCGCTTTCGCCATGCCGCCGGCCGACTCCACCTCCTCGAGGTGCGCCCACGCCGCGTCGGCGAGATTCTGCGTGAGCCGTTCGAGGTGATAGCTGCCGCCCCAGGGGTCGATCGTGCGCGTCGTGCCCGACTCCTGCTGCAGGAAGAGTTGCGTCTCGCGCGCGATCCGGGCGCTGAAATCGGTCGGCAGGGCGAGCGCCTCGTCGAGCGCGTTCGTGTGCAGCGACTGGGTGCCACCCTGCGTCGCCGCCATCGCCTCGACGCAGGTGCGGACGACGTTGTTGTAGACGTCCTGGGCGGTCAGCGACCAGCCCGATGTCTGGCAGTGCGTGCGCAGGCTGCGCGAACGGCTCTTTTGGGGGTCGAACCCGGCCACGACGCGATCCCAGAGCAGGCGCCCCGCGCGCAGCTTCGCGACCTCGGTGAAGAAGTGCATGCCGATCGCCCAGAAGAAGGAGAGGCGAGGCGCGAACTCGTCGATCGTGAGGCCGGCGTCGAGCCCGCAGCGCAGGTATTCGAGGCCATCGGCGATCGTGTAGGCGAGCTCCAGATCGGCGGTCGCTCCGGCCTCCTGCATGTGGTAGCCGGAGATCGAGATGGAGTTGAACCGCGGCATCCGGGCCGCCGTGTAGGCGAAGATGTCGGACACGATCCGCATCGACGGTCCGGGCGGATAGATGTAGGTGTTCCGGACCATGAACTCCTTCAGGATGTCGTTCTGGATCGTCCCCGAGAGGCGCTCCGGCGGCACGCCCTGCTCCTCACCGGCGAGGATGAACAGCGCGAGCACTGGCAGCACGGCGCCGTTCATCGTCATCGAGACGCTCATCCGCTCGAGCGGAATGCCGGCGAACAGCTCCTGCATGTCGAGGATGGAGTCGATCGCGACGCCGGCCATCCCGACGTCGCCGGCGACGCGCTCGTGGTCGCTGTCGTAGCCGCGGTGCGTCGGGAGGTCGAACGCGACCGAGAGACCGCGCTGCCCGGCCGCCAGGTTGCGGCGGTAGAACGCGTTCGACTCCTCCGCGGTCGAGAACCCGGCGTACTGGCGGATCGTCCAGGGCTGGGTGCGATACATCGTCGGATAAGGCCCGCGAACGTAGGGCGGCAGCCCGGGAACCGTGTGCAGGTGGTCGATCCCGGCGAGGTCGGCGGGGGTCGCGAGCAGCGGCTGTTCGATGCCCTCGGGGAGTGTACGGGCGAGCTCCAGGGACTCCTTGCCGGTCGCCGAGCGCACCGCCGCCTCCCAGCGCTCGCGGGCCTGGCCGTTCGGCTCCGGCGTATCGCCGAGCGGGATCGCCGAGAAGTCGGGGAACGGCGGCGGCGGCGCCATCACCCGACTCCGGATCGCGTGAGCAGATCCTCGAGCGCCTCGATCGCGTCGCAGCCGTCGAAGAGGAGGCGGTCGACGCCCGCCGATCGCCATGCGTGCTCCTGCTCGTCGTTCCGGGGGCGGCCGGCGACACAGACGGCGCGCGCCCCCGCTTCGTGCAATGCCGCTGCGAGCGGCTCGACGAGGCTCGCGTAGGCGTCGTCGGTGCCGCAGAGGCAGGCGACCGCTCGCGGCGCGCGCCGGAAGGCGTCGAGGACGTCGTCCGGCGTCGCGGTCGGGCCTGCCGCCTCGTTCGCGATGCCGCCGGCGGCCAGGAGATTCGCGGTGAACGTCGCGCGTGCCGCATGCGCGGAGATCGGCCCGAGCGTCGCCAGGAACGCGGTCGGGCGAGCCGGCGCCGCGTCCGCG
>JBAPVZ010000702.1:0-7922 GCA_049283435.1 Candidatus Dormiibacterota bacterium | reverse complement strand
GTCGCGACCGCGTCCGGCAGCAGCGCCGCCTGCCAGGCCGGCAGCCCCGGCGCCGCCACCATGCGGCGCGCCGGCCAGACCACCTCCTCCGCCATCCCGCCCGCCGCGTGGATGCCGAGGACGCGCGCCTGCTGGCACTCCTCCTCCTTGCCTGCCAGGCAGGCGCCGCAGCGCCCGCAGGGATCGAGGGGGTGCAGCACGACCTCGAGGCCCGGCACGATGCCATGGGTGCCGGGCCCCACCTCGACGACCTCGCCGGCGACCTCGTGTCCCGGCCGTACGGGATAGCTGACGCCGCGCGGCAGCCTCATGCCGCGGGCCATGTGAAGGTCGGTCGCGCAGAGCCCGCAGGCGCCGACACGCACCCGGGCCAGCCCCGGTCCCAGCTCGGGTGGCGGCCCGTCGCCGACGGTCACGCGACCCGGCTCGACCTCGACAAAGCGCATCAGCCGGCCACCCCGCGGCGCCGACCACCATCGACGGGACGGACGGGACGGATGGGACGAGTGTCACACGAAGGCAGGAAGGCAAGGGAGGACGCACGAAGGAACTTCTCGATTCTTGAGGGGGCTTCAACCCCCCTTTCGCCGTCGCGCCTTTCCCTCTCCTTGGTGACTTCGGGTGACGTCAACACGACGAGGCAGCCCCGGCGAACGTGCGCACTATTCCGCGAGCAGGGAGCGCGCGATCACCTTCTCCTGGATCTCGGCCGTGCCCTCCTCGAACCAGAAGCCACGTGCATCGCGGTAGATGCGCTCGATCGGCGCCTCTCGCGTGTAGCCGTAGCCGCCGTGCACGCGCAGTGCATGGTCGGTGACGCGACCCGCCATGTTGAGGCAGAAGAGCTTGGCCGTCGCCGCGTCGGCCGTCACCGGCTCCCCCCGGTCGTAGCGCTCGGCGGCCCGGCGCACGAGCGCGCGGCCGGCTTCGATGTCCGCATGCATCTCCGCCAGATGCGCCTGCACCGCATCCCGCTGCGCGATCGCCTTGCCGAACGTGACGCGCCGCTTGCTGTAGGCGACCGACTCCTCCAGTGCACGGCCGGCCAGGCCGACCATGCAGGCGGACAGGGAGATGCGGCTGTAGTCGAGAAAGCTGAACGCGACGCGAAGCCCCTCGCCGACCGCGCCGAGCCGGTGCTCGTCGCCGACGCGCATCCCCTCGTAGCGCAGCCAGGCGTGGCCCGATCCGGCGAGTCCCATCGTGCGCTGACCGAGTTCGATCTCGAACCCCGGCGTGTGACGGGGCAGGAGGAAGGCGGTGAACGCGTCCGCGGCGTCCCGCTCGTCGCTGCGCACCGTCAGCACGAAGTAGTCGGCGCGGTCGGCGAACGTGATCAGGTGCTTCTCGCCGGTGATGCTCCAGCCGTCTCCGTCGCGGACGGCTCGTGAGTGGAGGTCGCGCCCCGTGCCCCCCGTCTTCTCGGTCAGCGCGAAGACGAGCGCGATCCGACCGAGCGCGTGCTCGGGTATCAGCGCCTGCTGGTCGGGTGTCCCGAACTCGGCGATGGGTCGCCAGATCCCGTTGTTCAGATGGGCGAGCATGCGCCCCGCCGACGGGCCTGCTGCCGCCGCCTCCAGATAGGGCAGGAGCTGCGGCAGCCGCAGCCCGAAGCCGCCCCGCTCGGTAGGCACGCTCAACCGGTTGACGCCGAGCTCGAACGCGCGCTGCAGCAGCGCCGATGGGATCGCGTCGGTGCGCTCGATCTCCTCCGAGCCGGCTTCGAACTCGGTGCGGAAGAAGTCGCGGAACGTGTCCAGGTCCGGAACGTCGCCAACCAGCGCTGCCATCGCTCTAGCAGCCTATGCCAGAACCGGCGAGACATGACGCACCGTCCCCACCCCTCCGAGCGCTGCTATCTTCCGCAACCATGCGGTTCGGGGTGACGGTGCCGTTCGAGCACCTGCCGATCGACGATCTGGGGGCGCAGCTGCGGGAGGCGGCTGCGCTCGGCTTCGAGGAGGCCTGGAGCTACGAGCGGAACGTGTTCGACGCGTTCGGCCCGCTCGCCGCCGCGGCCGCCGTCGCGCCGAGCCTGCGTCTCGGCACCTCGATCGTCCCCGTCTTCACGCGGCCGCCCGGACTGCTCGCGATGTCGGCGGCCGGCCTCGCCGAGCTCGCTCCCGGCCGCTTCGTGCTCGGCGTCGGCGGCTCGACGGAGACGATCGTCAGCGGCTGGATGGGGGTGCCGTTCGCGAGACCGCTGACGCGGGTCCGCGAGACGGTGCTGACCGTGCGGGCGCTCCTCGGAGGCGAGCGCGTCGGCAAGCTGCGCCTGCACCGGCCACCCGCCCTGCCGCCGCCGATCTATGTCGCCGCCCTCGGCGAGAAGATGCTCCGGCTGACCGGGGAGATCGCCGACGGGGTCGTGTTCTTCATGGCCGGTGCCGGCGTCATCCCACAGCTCGTCGCCGGCACCGGCCGCGAGCTGGAGTCGGTCGCGCGCGTGATCGTCGTCGCCGGCGAGGACCACGGCCGGAACCTGGCGTTCGCCCGCCGCTTCATCACCGGTTACGCGATCCTGCCGTTCTACGCCCGCTTCCTGGAGAGCCAGGGCTGGGGAGAGGCGGTGCACGCCGTCCAGCGTCGCTGGAACGTAGGCGACCGCGCGGGCGCCAACCTGGAGATCCCCGAGGAGATGGCCGAGTCCCTGATGCTGCTCGGGACCGATGCCGGGCTGCAGGAGCGGGTTGCGGAGTACGAGCGATCCGGGCTCGGCGTGCTCGATCTCTGGTTCATGTCGGCCGCCGAGACGGACGCCGAGCGCCGCGCCGACGCCGCCCGAGCCGTGCAAGCGCTCGCTCCCACCAGTAGGATCGGCAGGACGCGCTGATGGCAGGCTTCGAGCTTCGCTTCGAGCGGGAAGAGACCGAGGGGTATCGGCGGCACCGGCAGTGGCCCGGCACGCTGCTCGGCGATCACCTGCGCGGCGCGGCGGCCCGCCACCCGGAGAAGCCGGCGGTCGTCGACAGTCGCACCTCCCTGACCTACGGCCGGCTCGCGGTCGCGACCGACGAGGCGGCGCTCGGGCTGCTCGAGCTCGGGGTGCGCAGCGGCGACGTGGTGACGGCGCAGCTGCCGAACTGGAACGAGTTCGTCGTGCTGCGCCTTGCCGTCGAGCGCATCGGCGCGATCATCAACCCGATCGCGCCGATCTTCCGCGAGCACGAGGTCCGCGCGATGCTGCAGCTCGCCGAGCCCGTCGTCGCCGTCGTGGCGCGCCGCTTCCGCAAGTTCGACCACCCCGCCCTCTACGCGACGCTTCGCCGCCAGGTGCCCTCGCTGCGCGACGTGATCGAGATCGGCGAGGTCGGAGAGGACGACGGCTGGGCCGCGCTGCTGGCGGCCGGTCGCGCGCGCTGGGATCACCGCCAGACGCTGGACTGGCTGCGACCCCAGCCGGATGACATCTCCGAATTCATCTTCACGTCGGGCACGACGGGAGAGCCGAAGGGGGTCCTTCACACCGCGAACACGCTCGCCGCCGCGGCCGAGGCGACGCTCGACGGGATGGGCCTCGGCCCCGACGACATCTTCCACATGGCCTCGACGTTCGCGCACCAGACCGGGTTCACGTACGGGGTCCACCTGCCGATCCATCGCGGCGCGACGGCGGTCTTCCAGGACATCTGGGACGGCTCCCACTTCATCGATCTCGTGCAGCGGCACCGGATCACGTACACGATGGGCGCCACGCCGTTCGTCACCGACACGCTGCGCGCGCTCGGCGGCGACGCCTCGTCGCTGCAGTCGCTCCGCATCTTCATCTCGGCCGGCGCGCCGATCCCGGCGCCGGTCGCCGAGGAGTTCGCGGAGCGGCTCGACTGCCATCTCGGCGCCGGTTGGGGGATGACCGAGAACGGGCTCGTGACGGCGGTCTTCCCCGGGGATCCGGCGGTGAAGGTGTGGACGTCGGACGGTCGCCCGCACCCGGGCATGGAGGCGCAGGTGCGCTCGGGCGGGCGCGTGCTGCCGCCGGACGAGGAGGGGGATCTCTACGCGCGGGGACCGTTCACGTTCCGCGGCTACGTGCAGGGGCGGCGATTCTCCGACCAGTACTTCGACGAGGACGGCTGGTTCGACACCGGCGACCGAGCGCGGCTCGACGAGGAGGGCTTCGTCCGCATCACCGGCCGGACCAAGGACCTCATCCTGCGCGGCGGCGAGAACATCCCCTTGAAGGAGATCGAGGATCTGCTGATGCGGCATCCGGCGGTCCGAGAGGCGGTGCTGATCGGATATCCGGACGCGCGGTTGGGTGAGCGCGCGTGCGCCTTCCTGGTGCTCGAAGCGGGGGCGGCGCTGGGTCTCGACGAAGTCCGGGGCCATCTGCGCGAGCACGGCGTGACCCCACAGTTCTGGCCCGAGCGGATCGAGCTGCGCGACGGCTTTCCGACGACGCCGTCGGGCAAGATCCAGCGCTTTCGCCTGCGTGACGGCTGGGAGGCGAGCGGCACTCGGACATGAGGGCGGCGCCGGGGGGCGGTCATGCATCACGAGGGGTGGGCCGCTGCGCGATGCCCCTCGACAGCGCTGAGGAGGAATTTGGAATGGCGGACGGTGGGCAGGACGGGCGGGGACTCGGCATCACGATCATGGGCGGCGACGTGCGCACGGCCGCGGCGATCTCCAGCCGCGCCGAGTACCGGGGCTTCGAGTCGGTGTGGACGGCCGAGTTCTACGACCGCTCGGCCGCGGTCTCGCTGGCAGCGATGGCGGCGACGACCAGGCACGCCCGGCTCGGCAGCTCGATCATGTACGCGTTCGGCCGCTCGCCCGTCCTCCTGACGACCGAGGCGCGGGATCTCGACGAGCTGTCCGGCGGGCGCTTCGTGCTCGGTGTCGGCACCGGGACGACCGGGCAGGTGAAGGACTGGCACGGGCTGGACCCGGAGCACCTGGCGCCACGCCTGGAGGAGCTCGTCCCGCTGGTGCGTCAGCTCTGGAACCTGGATCAGGGCCCCGTCCGCCACGACGGCCGCTTCTACCACGTGAAGATCTTCCCCGCCTCGGAGATGGCGCCCCCGCTGCGGCGAGAGATCCCGATCTACGTCGCCGCCGTCAACCGGCGGATGATCGAGGCGGCGGGACGGGTCGGCGACGGCCTTTGCGGGCACCCCCTCTACAGCCCGGAGTACGTCGACGAAGTCGTGCGGCCGGCACTCTACGGCGGGGCACAGGGCGCCGGCCGGACGACGCCGGTGCCGATCGCCGGTTACGTCCTCTGCTCGGTCGCGGAGACGACCGAACGGGCCCGGCGGGCGGCGGCGGCGCAGATCGCGTTCTACACGGTCGTCAGGACGTTCGAGCCGATCCTCACGATGCACGGCTTCCACGAGGAGGCGGTGAACATCCGCAACGCGTTCCGGAACCGCGACATGGACGCCGCGATCGCCGCCGTCTCCGACCGCATGCTGGACACGTTCGCCTGCTACGGCACGGCCGAAGAGGCGGTGCAGCGGTACCGCTCGCGCTTCGCCGGTGTCTACGAGGAGCCGCTGCTCTTCGCCCCGAGCGTCGGCCACACGGCCGGGCCGCACCGGGTGATGATGGAGGCGGTCATCGATTCCTTCACCGCCGAGGCCGTCGCGGCGGCGTGACGCTGGGGCCGCTGGGCGCATTGGCGGCCCACCAGGGCCTCGTGCGACCGGCGGAGGCCAGTGCGCCCCGAACTCCATTTGGACACCGCGTCGATAACGGGACTCGCAGGTTGGGCCTCGACATACCTGCCGGCGCGGCCGGCACGGACCTAGAATTGGACACGATGAAGGGGTCGTCGCTGTGAGTGCCGTTTATGCCGCGCCCAACCACACGCACCCGAGCCGCCTCCCCATCCGGGCCTTCCCGACCCGGGGGACGCACAGCGTCATCGCCGGCGTAGGCACGTTCGTGCCCGAGCGCGTGCTCACCAACGGCGATCTCGAGAAGATCGTGGATACCTCGGACCGCTGGATCGTCGAGCGCACCGGGATGCGGGAACGGCACGTCGCCGAAACCGGTACCGCGAGCTGGGAGCTCGGTGCGCTCGCCGCCGGGCGGGCCCTCGCCGCGGCCGGCGTCGCGCCGTCGCAGGTCGACCTGATCATGGTCGCGAGCTCCGCCCCCGACGCACCGTTTCCCTCCATGGCATGCCGGATCCAGGAGCAGCTCGGACTCGACAACGCATGGGCCTTCGACTTGCTCGCAGCGTGCACCGGCCTGCTCTACGAGTTGCAGATCGCGGATGCGATGATCGCGAGCGGGCGCGCGCAGACCGTGCTCGTGATCGGTGCCGAGGTGCTGTCCCGGCTCGTCGACTGGTCCGATCGCTCGACGTGCGTGCTGCTCGGCGATGCCGCGGCCGCGTGCGTCGTGCGTCCGGCGGAGCACGGCGGTGGTTTCCGCTCCTGGTCGCTCGGCGCCGACGGTCGCGAATGGGACCTGCTGCGCTACGGGCAGCACGCGCAGACGGGCGCCTATGCCGTCGGCGATCCCGACCCGCACTTCATCATGCGTGGGCCGGAGACGTTCAAGTTCGCGGTCGAGTGCTTCACCCGAGCCGGCCAGGCAGCGATGGACGCGGCCGGGCTGACGATCGACGACCTCGATCTCTTCGTCCCCCACCAGGCGAACCTGCGGATCATCAAGACGGCGGCGCAGCGTGCCGGGATCCCGGAGGAGAAGGTCTACGTCAACATCGAGCGCTACGGCAACACCTCGACGGCGACGATTCCGCTCGCGCTGGCCGACGCGCAGCGCGAGGGACGGCTGCGCCCGGGCATGAAGGTGCTGCTCTCGAGCTTCGCCTCCGGTCTCACCTGGGCCTCGACCGTCGTGGAGTGGGAGTAGCCGAGTGATGAACTTTCTCCCCGAGGGCTTCCGCCTGCCCCGCATCGACCTCTCGGGTCCGATCGCGCTGCTCTTCCCCGGTCAGGGCGTCCAGCGCCCCGGCATGGGTCGCCAGCTCTACGAGCGCTACCCGGCCGCGCGGGCGATCTTCGAGCGCGCGGAAGACGTGCTCCAGATGCCGATCCGGCGCCTCTGCTTCGAGGGGCCGGCGGAGGAGCTGAACCGAACGGATCAGCTCCAGCCGTGCGTCATGACGGTGTGCTGGGCGGCCTACGAGATCTACCGAGAGCAGTACGGCCTGGAGCAGGTCCGCGTGATGGCGGGCCATTCGCTCGGCGAGTTCACCGCTCTCGCAGCCGCCGGCTCGATCTCGTGGGAGACGGCGCTGCTGCTCGTCAAGGAGCGCGGCCGCATCATGGCCGACGCCGCGCTCGACCGACCGGGCCGCATGATCGCGATCGTCGGGCTGACCGAGGTACAGATCGAGCGGATCCGGGCCGAGGCGGCGCGACTCGGGGAGCTGTTCGTCGCGAACCGGAACGCCGAGAACCAGTTCGTGCTCTCCGGCGAGGTCGCACCGATCGAGCGGGTGCAGGCCCTGGCCCTCGCCGAGGGGGCTCGCCGGGCGCTGATCCTGACCATCCCGCTGCCGGCCCACTCCCCTTTGATGGAGGCGGCGGGACAGGCGTTCCAGACGGTGGTCGACCGGCTCCCCTTCGAGATGCCGCACTTCCCGATCCTGGCCAACGCTTCGGGCCAGGCGATCGCGACGCTGAACGAGCTCAAGCTGGAGGTCCACAACCATCTGCTGCGGCCGGTCGACTGGGCGCGCACGATGGTCTCGCTGCGCCGGCTGCAGGTGCAGACGGTCGTCGAATTGGGCCCCGGCCGGGTGCTGGCGAGCCTGGCCGCGAAACATCTCCCCGGAGTCGACACCTGGAACGCCCAGGAGTTGTTCGTCGACGCGCTGCTGCCGTCTCCGCCTACGCTCGGCGAGACCCCCGCCTGATCCGGGTCGCCGCCCGCCTCGAGCGGCGGTCTGCGGCGGTCAGTGGTAGCTGAAGCAAAGGAATAGACGTGGCTGAACTGGACGG